>JARLHB010000459.1 GCA_031292465.1 Ignavibacteriaceae bacterium | reverse complement strand
ACTAAAAAGTCACAACAAACAAACTAAAACTCATAGACATAAATAACCTTTCAAACAATAATAAAGAAGAGAAAAAATCAGACCAGCAAGGCGACGAGAAGGTTTCTCAGGTTTTAAATATGTTTAAGACCTCTTCTCCCGCAAATGAATATTTACAGGACAGGGCAAATAAACAAATTGTGCTTAAACTTGATAAAAAGTGAAGAAGGTATTTCTAAAATTATAGCCGGGCATGTGAATGACTAAACCGGACAGGCATTATAGCCCGTCCGGAAAAGTGAAAAGGTTATTTGTAGAAATTCTGGTCTAATTCATCATTTTCCTCATCGGATGACATCGTAAACATAGAGCTTAACATATCCTTGAATTGAATACCATATTCCAATTTGAATTTACTGAGCATAGAATATTCCGATAAACCATGCAGTACAAATTCCATTAATAAAAATTGCGTCTTTTCATCACTTATCGGCTGATATTTCTTTACAACTTCTTTTAATCCCGGAATAGATTTTAATGTCTTTTCATATTCGCTATCGGGAACTGAATTTAAAAGATCAACTACATTTCCTTTGCTGAACCAGTTGGTTATTGCCTGATAAGGATTTGCATCATGATCTTTTTTTTGTTTTTCCGGCGAAGGGAAGTAGCTAAGGAATAAGGACTTTAGGGCTTTCCCAATTAATATATAAGCTACTTTTGAAGGGCCTTCCTGTTCGCCCTCATAAACAAGCTCAATTTTACCAGTGATTGAAGGTATCACGCCATAAATATCAGATATTCTTAATTGTGTCTCTTTCTCATTATTCAGTATCATGCGCCGTTCGGCGGTGCTTACAAGATTTTCAAAGGCAGAAATAGTCAGCCTTGCAGAAACACCGCTTTTAGAATCGATATATTCACTTTTACGGGCTTCAAATGCAATATGTTCAATAAGGTTTTCAAGCAAATCGCTGCTTTGCACGGCTTGGGTTTGCGCCTCCGGAATATCAGCTTCCTGCCTGGTTATTTCTCTTGATATTTCGATAGTCTTAGGATAATGTGTTAAAATTTGGCTTCCGATCCTGTCTTTTAATGGTGTAACGATGGAGCCGCGGTTTGTATAATCTTCCGGGTTTGCCGTAAAGATGAATTGAATATCAAGCGGAAGCCTAATTTTAAAGCCGCGGATTTGAATATCATTCTCCTGTAATATATTAAATAAAGCAACCTGAATACGTGCCTGCAGGTCAGGCAGTTCGTTTATTACGAAAATAGACCTGTGCGATCTGGGTATTAAACCAAAATGAATTACCCGTTCATCGGAATAGGGAAGTTTTAATGTAGCAGCCTTTATTGGGTCAACATCGCCAATCAGGTCTGCCACAGAAACATCAGGGGTAGCCAGCTTTTCCGTGTATCTTTCGGAACGGTGAATCCATTTTATTTTTGTATCGTCACAGTGCTGCTCAATTAAATCCTTTGCTGTTCTTGACAAAGGTTTTAGCGGGTCATCATTTAATTCAGCCCCGTCTATTGCAGGTATGTATTCATCAAGCAGGTTTATTAATAACCGTGCAATTTTTGTTTTTGCCTGTCCGCGTAAGCCTAATAAAATAATATTGTGCCTGGAAAGTATTGCGGTTTCTATATCGGGTACAACGGTTTCTTCATAACCTAAAATTCCTTCAAAAGGATTTTCATTTTTCTTTAAAGCGGAAATTAAATTATTTCTTAACTCGTCTTTAATCGATACAGATTTGTATCCTATCTTTTTAAGTTCGCCAAGTGTTGTAATTGATGTCGGGTTCATTTCGGTATTTTGCTCCTATTTAATAACTAATAAAGTTCAACAACGGCAGGAAAGTTTATTTAACTCTTTTGCGCCTGTTTCTTATATAATCTTCAAAAATATAATCACCCAATCCGGAAAGGGAGCTGTAAAACGCACGCCCGTTATTTGTTTTTGTAAATTCCCTTACAAATTCCTGCAGGTACAGGTCGCGGGCAATCATAAATGTGGTTATTGTAACTCCCAGCTTTCTGCATTTTGCTGCCTGGTCAAGTGTTTTATTCATTATCTTTTTATCAAGGCCAAAACTGTTTTTGTAGTACCTTATACCTTCTTTAAGGCATGTGGGTTTGCCGTCTGTAATCATAAAAATTTGCTTGTTGCTTGTTTTCCGCCTGCGTAAAATATCTATTGCAAGTTCAAGTCCTGCAACTGTATTTGTATGATAGGGGCCCACCTGAAGATAAGGCAAATCTTTTATTTCGATAGGCCAGGAATCATTACCAAATACAATTATATCAAGAGTGTCTTTCGGATATTTTGTCGTAATTAATTCCGACAACGCCATCGCAACTTTTTTAGCAGGAGTAATACGGTCTTCGCCGTACAATATCATTGAGTGAGAAATATCAATCATCAGTACGGTTGAAGTAAGCGCTTTGAAATCCCTTTCTTCAACTTCCAAATCATTTTCCGTTAACTTAAAATCATCTATACCATGATTTATCTGTGCATTCTTTATAGAGTCCGTAACGTCTATCTGTTCAATAGAATCGCCGAAATAATATTCACGTCTATCCGAAGTTGATTCATCACCGAGGCCGCTGTGCTGGGTTACATGGTTGCCGCGCGAAGATTTCTTTAATTTACCGAAAATTTCTTCAAGCGACTGCCGCCTGATTGTTTGTTCACCTTTTGATGTCAGATGAAATACAGAATCATCCTCATTTTCGTCAATATAGTTTTTATCCTTTAAATCCTGTATAAAATCGCCCATGCCGTAATTTTTATTCGTTAAATCATATTTCTTATCCATCTGGTTCATCCAGTTTAACGCTTCGGCAATATCACCTGAAGTAATAGTAAGAAGCTGCATAAATATTTTAAGCAGGCTCTCAAAATTAGAGCCATGATTTAAATTCGGCACAAAATCTGTGAATCTTATTCCAAGCATAATAATTCGTTCTTTGTTAAATAAAATCTATTGCATTACATATTATTGCTTTTACTGAAGCAATTTTTAGTGTTTAAACTTGCGGCAATATAAAAGAAGAATTTGATTAATCAATATTATAATTGTGTTATCAATCAAAATTGAAAAGGCGGAGTAGTATAAATCAAAGTGACTTTAAATTGAATTTACAAACAATAATTAGTTGGCGGGAAATGAATTCAGGTTCATTAGTTAGTTAGAAAACTTTAGTTATTAACTCACGTTACGCAAAATAAATTTATTCTGTAGCAAATCAGTAGTATGAGTGGCGAAACAGCGTTTCACCATACAATTTTGCGTAACATGAGCTCAAAATAATAGACTATCAAAAATGGCATAAATAAACTTTAGTTGTTAAAATAGTAGGAACTTGATTAATCAAGTCCCTACTATTTTATTAAACAAAATTATTGGTTCATTAGCAGTTATTAACTCAGGCTCTAAACATAAGTATTAATGAATAAACCACAAATATTTTTGTGCAGGCAGTTATTCTTCCTTTTCCAGCTTTTTTAACATCCTCATGGAATAGCTGTTTGAGGCATCTACTGTTAAGGCTTTATGATAATATTTCATAGCGTAGTTCTTGTTCCCGTTATGGTAATAAGAATCGCCGGAACCAATTATTGCAGAAATATTATTTGGAAATTCATTCTCAAATAGTTTAAACCATTTAATAGCATCTGCATTATGCTGAATCCTTAATAAATCATAGCCGAAAGTATTAAATTCGTCGCTTGTTAAATTATACGTAGCGGCGGAATCCTTTTTAATTATGTTAAGAAAAGAAATTGCAGCATCCAGTCCCTTATGAATGGTTATGTCCATCATTTTATCAGCCAGGGGTTTCTTAGGAGTGGGGAAGGGCTTGCCGAAAGTTATTGCCGCAAGGTCTTCTGCAGGGCTGCCGATTGTCCTGTCTGCCGTATTTATCAGATCAACCACAGCAACGGAATCTTTAGGATAAATGGCAAGCAATGTCATAAAGCCTGTTCCATGGCCGTAATGCCCAAAAAATTGTTTTCCGTAATAGTCCGTTTTTATTTCGAAACCAAGTCCGCTTTCCATAACCCGGCCGTCTGCAAGTTTTGCAGGTACAAGCATAGTATCCAAAGTTGTACGCTTTATTAATTTGCCTTCAAGCAGGCAGTTTGAGAATTTTAATAAATCCTCCGGTGTGGAAATTAAACCGCCGCCTGCAAACTTTATGCTGACATCAGACAGTGGCGCATTTTGAAGAACCCTGTAAGTATTTTTTGTGTAGCCATGCGCCTTATTTGAAATAATTTCACTTTGATATTCAGCGCCGGTATTTGTCATATCTGCTGGCTGGAAAATATATTTTTTAAGATAATCTGTAAATTTCATTCTGCTTGCATTTTCAATAACTGCGGCAAGCATGCTGTAACCTAAAGTTGTATAGAGGAATTTTGTTCCGGGTTTATATTCAAGAGGGTCTTTGCTGAATACATCAACTGCTTCCTGCGTTGATGAATAATAATTAGTGCTGTTAAATTCGCCGCTCCGGTAGTCCCTTAATCCTGCCGTGTGCTGAAGTATTTGCCTGACGGTAAATTTCCATTTCTTCTTGGGGAAATAGGGAATGTATTTTAATGCATCGGCATCAAGGTTAACTTTCTTTTGTTCAACAAGCTGCATTACGGCAACTGCCGTTATTACTTTTGTAATTGATGCAATCCTGTAAATAGTTTTAGTATTAGCCTGAACATGGTGGCTTAAATCAGAATATCCATATGCACCGAGCCATGTTATCTTACCTTTCTTTAACACTCCGGCAGATATTGACGCGACATTCTTATTATTTTGATATTCGACTAAATATTTATCAAGCTTTTGCTGAAGCGACTGCGGCTTTACGGAAATGCTTGCAAAAGCCGATAAAATAATGATTAATAATATACTCTTTCTAATAGTAAAACTGTATTTCATAAAAGATAAACGAACCCGTCAATAATAAGTATTTTAAAAATGTACTTTAAATTTATGAATTTTTATGATTGGTGTGAAATGAGAACAGAAATAGGAATGATAAAAAAGAGGGATTGAAATCTCAATCCCTCTAAAAGTAAAGTTTATTTCTTATTCAGGGGAGCCCGTTTTTCGAATATATTATCTACAAGATTGTAAGCTTTAGCTTCTTCTGCAGACATAAAATGGTCCCTGTCGCAGTCTTTCGTTATTTCTTCCATGGTTTTACCTGTATGTTCTGCAAGAATACCGTACAAAACATCTCTTGTCTTAATCATTTCTTTTGCATGGATTTCTATATCTGTAGTTTGTCCCTGCAAACCGCCAACCCATGGCTGGTGAATCATTATTCTTGAATTAGGAAGAGTGCTTCTTTTACCGGCTGCTCCGCCTGCAAGCAGGATTGCTCCCATGCTTGCTGCCATGCCAACGCAAATAGTAGCAACATCAGGTTTAATAAATTTCATTGTGTCATAAATAGCAAGCCCGGCGGAAACACTGCCGCCAGGTGAATTTACATAAACGTTTATATCTCTTTCGGAATCTTCCGCTTCAAGAAAAATAAGCTGTGCAATGGTTAAGCTTGCAACATGATCATCAATAGCAGTACCAATAAAAATAATTCTTTCCCGCAATAGCCGGGAATAAATGTCCATGCCTCTTTCGCCGCGTCCGGTTTGTTCAATAACGTAAGGCACTAACTGATTGTATATTTCAATTTTTTCTTTCATGCCTGTTCCTTTGTATCTGTTTGTAATAACTTTTCAGGATCAACATTATTTATAATATTTTTCTCTTTGATAAAGTCATAAACTTTTTTATCGATTAATTTTTCGCCGTAATTTGAAGATTTGTAATAATTAATCAATTTATCAACTGCTATTCCTGTCTTTTCGGCATCTTTTGCAGCAAGTTCATTTAGTTCTTCATCAGAGATAACAATATTTTCTTTCTTTTCTATGGCTTCTTTAATCAAATACCATTTAACATTAAATTCGGCATTTTTTCTTAAACGATTAGCTGCTTCGGTCTTATCATACTTTTTGTAACCCTGTTTCTTTGCAGTTTCTTCTTCGTTTTTAACCATATCTTCAAGTATATTGTTAACAAGCGAAACAGGTGGAACAAAATCATTGTTCTTCACAATAAGACCGATAAGCTTATCCTGGATCATTTCGTCAGTTCTCTGGTCGTAGTAACCCTGGATGTCTTTGCGGATTTCAGCTCTCAGGTCTGTTTCGTTTGTCACTTTATCTTTTGTAACTTTTTTAATTAATTCTTCATTTAACTCAGGTGCTAGAATTTTCTTTATTCCCTTAATAAAAGCGGAATAAATGTATTTTTCCGATACCTTCTTATCTTCTCCTTTTTCATCTTTTTCAGTACGTTCGTCAGTAAACGAAAAGCTGAAAGTTTCACCCGTTTTTTTCCCTTTGCAGTTGTCTAATATTTCCTGTTGAACTCTTTCATTTGTTAAATCAATTTGGAGATTTTCCGGCTTTGTGCCTTCCACAACTTCGCCGCTGTCATCAACTCTTTTCATCTCCAGATCAAGGATAAAATTCCTGTCTTCGCCTACCACATCTGTAGCTTCCTGTGTGCTGTTTGCTTTCTGAATGTATTTTATTTCCGATTCAACATCTTCATCCTTAACTTCAAATTTAGGTATTTCTATTGTTAAACCTGTGTAATCTTTTATATCAAGCTGGGGAACTACTTCATATTTAACTTTAAAAGACAGGTCTTCACCCGGTTTGAACTTAATATCCGTCATAGAAGGCTGGCCGATAGGGTGGAGGTGTTTTTCTTTAGCAATTTCCCAGAACTGATGATTGGCAACCTTTTCGGAAGCTTCATACTCAAGAGCATCGCCGTACATTTTTTTAATTAATGCAGGGGGCACTTTGCCTTTTCTGAATCCCGCAATCTGGATGCTTTTAGTTTGTTTTTTTACTTCATTTTCAACATCGGTTTTAATCTCATCGAAAGGAAGAGTTACTTCTATTTCTCTTTCACTTAACGAAATGTCATTTATCTTATATTCCAATATAGCCTCTGCTTCTAAATTTATTAAGTATTGTGCGAGAACGGGGACTCGAACCCCGACACCGGTTAGGTACTAGATCCTAAGTCTAGCGCGTCTACCAAATTCCGCCATTCTCGCTTTTAATATGTTGTTTTTAACCTGTTTTGCGGAAATCACTTATAATTACTTTGCTGGACTTCCGCTTTTATTGATATGACGTAAACAGCCAAAATCAGACGGTAAAATTAACAGAAATTTTAGTGAAAACAAAGAATAAGAGTGTTGCCTGAACCACGGTTTACGAAATTTATAGGATAAAAGGCTTAGTAATTTATTATCATTGTCTTAGATGAATAAAAATAAATATTTAAAAAATTGGACATTTTAGTCATTATTTCCCTTTTCAGTGCTGATAATGTGGTTCAGTTTCTATGTAATTCTGCACAAATTTCCTTTTCAAACACTTTGCGGGCATCACAGGTTATTTTGCAAATTTTATGATGCATGTAATAAATGGATACAATAATTACCGGCATTATTACAAAGTTTGTAGTTAACATTAAAATGAAATAAATTTATAATATAGTATATTCCACTCAAATTGAATTTGCAACTATCCGGATATCCTGAATGATGGCTAACTTTAATCTAATGAAGTCTTTTTAGAACGGAACATTACATATATACTAATGTTTTATACTATTTAACATTATAAATAATAGTTAAGTCCTACTTGATTAATCATTAAGATAATTAGCTTTAAACTTAAAGCTGAAGGAGGATCAATTCATGAAAAAGGAAAAAACATTAACTACTGCAGCTGGTATCCCTGTAAGTAATAATCAAAACTCACTTACTGCCGGTGAACGCGGGCCGACCTTATTGCAGGATCATTATCTACTGGAAAAGCTGGCACATTTTAATCGTGAGCGTATTCCCGAACGTGTTGTTCATGCAAAAGCAGCCGGTGCACATGGCATTTTTACTGTAACCAATGACATTACGCAATACACTAAAGCAAAGATATTTTCAAATGTGGGTAAGAAAACGGAGATGTTCGGACGGTTTTCTACAGTAGCAGGAGAAAAAGGTTCTGCTGATACTGTAAGAGATGTTAGGGGATTTGCATTAAAATTTTATACGGAAGAAGGAAATTGGGATATGGTTGGCAATAATACCCCGGTTTTCTTTATACGTGATGCCATGAAATTTCCTGATTTTATTCATACTCAGAAACGTGTACCTCAAACTAATCTGCGTTCTGAGGTTATGTGGTGGGATTTTTGGTCGCAGGTACCGGAATCACTGCACCAGGTAACTATTTTATTTTCCGATCGCGGCATTCCTAAAGGTATTCCTTTTATGAACGGTTACGGAAGCCATACTTACAGCTTTATAAATGCAAAACAGGAAAGGTTCTGGGTTAAGTTTCACTT
>JARLHB010000458.1 GCA_031292465.1 Ignavibacteriaceae bacterium | reverse complement strand
GTATGATTGATGCTGAACCGCAGGAAATAATAACAAACGATAATCTTAATGCTGTAGTTGATGCTCAAATATATTACCGGGTAAAAGAAGATGAAGAAAGCGTAAAAAATTCACAGTACAATGTTTATAATGTAAATAATCAGATTGTTAACCTTGCAAGGACAACATTAAGAAATATTATTGGTACGCTTACATTAAAATCAGCAAACAGCGAAAGAGGCAAAATCAACGATCAGCTTCATTCTATTCTGATTAAAGAAACCACATCATGGGGAATAGATATTGTCCGCGCAGAGCTGAAAGAAATTGATCCTCCCAAGGATGTGCAGGACACAATGAACAAAATTGTAAAAGCTGAAAATGAAAAAATTGCGGCAGTCGATTTTGCAACTGCGGCAGAAACTACTGCTGATGGCGAAAAAAGGGCTTCAATTAAAAAAGCAGAAGGAATACGACAGGCAAAGATACTTGAAGCCGAAGGGGAGGCTGAATCAATAAGGCTGGTTAATGAAGCAGCAGAAAAATATTTTATAGGCAATGCGCAAATATTAAAAAAATTGGAAACGGTACAGAACTCACTTGAAAAGAATACTAAAATAATAGTTCCTCAGAACCAGGAGCTTGTTAATGTAATTAGTGACCTTGCGGGAATTGTTCCTTTAAAGAAAAATTAAATAAATAATCATTTTAATATCATACTTTTGAAATGGGGCATCCATCAAACATTGATGGATGCCGTGCATCTTCTACAAAATTAATCTTCATCCATTTCTTTTACGGTTTTAACATAGGCTTTATACTGCTCATTCGTCATGCCGGGAAGCTTTTCCATAAAAGCAACAATAGCCCAAATCTTATCATCTTTATGAGTTTTTCCAAAAGCAGGCATACCTGTCATTTTAATGCCGTTTTTTGTAATCCAGAATAATTCAGAAGCAGGTATTTCTTTTGCGGATTTTGAGAGATCTGGCGGTTTTGGGTAAAGGCCCAGTCCTGTTTCATCGCGGGATATTCCGGGGGCTCCGTGGCAGCCCACGCACATTTCGTTATAATGTGAAAATCCTGTTTTAATTAAGGAAGAATCGGAAAGATTCGGCGCTGTAATTCCTTTTGCATGATGTTCAATTGAATTGTCTGTTAAAGTGTGAATTACTTTAAGCGTTATCTTGTTATGCGGCACCATAGCGCTAATATTGTATATACCTGAATAAAGAAAAACAATAAAGATTATTAAAAGCGCTACAACAACAAAGACAATTCTTAAAATATATTTCATGGTCTGTCCTTTCGCAATATATTTATTATTATAAGCAATAAATCAGCACCTACTTACCCTCTCCTGTATAAAGAGAGGGCAGGGTGAGGCCGAAGAAATGTTATCTTGAAAATAATAACTATTTTACTTTGAAGCCGTGATCTGTAAGGTTTTTCTTAGCCTGTGCAAGAGTTACTTCCACCAGATCCATTCCGCATTTGGGATCTTTCCCGGGTTTATCAGATAAAACATCAAAATCCATCGGGCATTGATAAACTTTGCCGTCTTTGTTCTTATCAATCGCTTTTAGGTTAATAGCTTTTACTTTATCGGATTTTTTAGAATCCATTTTCATTGTTTTGTCCATTCCCATACATTTTTCTTTACATTTACTCATGTCTTTGCATTGTGCAGAATCTTTGCACTGGCTCATATCCTTACACTTTGTCATATCTTTACATTTGTCCATGTTTTCGCACTTCATAACTTTAGCGTGCTTCTTAGACTTAAGAGTTGTACTGTCCTTTTGTGCAAAGCTTTCCGCATAAGCGGATGTAAAAGTTATGCCTAAAAAGAAAAGTATTACAAGCACCGTTTTAACTGCATTTTTTCTCATTTGAGTTTGTTCCTTTTTGTTTTGATTATTATGTGTACCTTATTAATTATTATAAGCGTCTAAATTCTTTTTTGCATCTGCAATTGAAACTTTTTTTAATTCCATTCCGCATTTAGGACAAGTACCCGGTTTATCAGAAATAACATCATAATCCATTTCACATTGATAAAGATTCCCGTCTTTATCCAAATCTAATGAACTAACATTAACGTCATTATCACGTATTATCGACGTATTAGTGGTGTCTTTCTTTCCGGTTTGCTGGGATTGATTCTCCGGCGATTTTGCACCGCTTTCCTTGGAACAGCCAGTCAGGCTAATAAATACAACAATTAATAAAACAATAGAAAATTTAAGGCTGCATTTAAGGACCGCTTTTGTTTTCATAATCATTCCTGTCAATTTATTTTATATTTACATTTTCATTCCGGGCATACTGCCGGAATTGTTTTTATTTTTGTCTGGTTTATCCTGCGAAGCGCCGGAATTATTATTGCCTTTTAACTGGCTCTCAGAATCAAGAAGAAAACCGCCTGTAGCAGCTATCTCATCTCCTTCTTTTAATCCGGACAGAATCTGATATCCGTTGTTAACCTTTGAACCAACTTTTACATCGTGCTGTTCGTAAATTCCGTTAGATATTTTAAGCCATACGACAGTACTTTTGCCGGTAAACATTATTGCGTCGTCGGGAACGACTAAGCCGCTGCCGAAATTGATTTCAAATATTGTCTGTCCGTACATTTGCGGCTTTAATTTTCCGGAAGAGTTTGCAAATACAGTTCTTACTTTTACTGTCCTTGTTTGTGAATTTATAACCGGGTAAATAAAGGAAACTTTCCCTTCAAAGCTTTCGCCCGGGTAAGCCTGAAGTTTTAACGAAACTTTACTTCCTAATTTAACAGAGCCAAGGTCCTTTTCAAAAACATCAACTGTGTTCCACACGGTTGCAAGGTCAGCTATATCATAAATTTCCGAGCCTTCATTAACGTACATCCCTTCTTCAACTTTTTTCTCTATTACCGTACCGCTGAAAGGGGAGTAGTAAGTAAGAGTTAAATTCACCTCACGGGTGGATTCAAGCTTATTTATCTGCGAATCAGTAATTCCTAACAATTCAAGCTTTTTCCTTGCGGATTTTAATAATATATTATTATTACTGCTTTGCTGTGAATTACCAAGTGCTATTAAAAATTCATTTTGTGCCTGTACAAGGTCGGGGCTGTAAATTTCAAATAGCTTTTGCCCTTTATGGATGTAATCGCCTGTTTTATTTACAAATAATTTGTCAATTCTGCCGTTAAAACGTGCTGTAATCATTTTTTTGTTTTCTTCTGCAAAATCTATATAACTATATGCTGATAAGTCTTTTTTCAAGGCTTCTCTTTTTACTTTTACCGTTGATACATTTGCCAGTATAGCTTGTGAATTACTTATAGAAATCATTCCGGCAGTATTATTATTGCCTTCATTAGGCGCTGCCGACGTCTTTTTTACCAATTCCATCCCGCATATAGGGCATACTCCGGGATGATCGGAAATAACCTGCGGGTGCATGGTGCATGTGTAAAGTTGTTTAGTCTCTTTGTTTTCAGCTTGTGTATCTTTATTTCCTTTCTGATTTGTGCAGGCAGATAAAAACAAAGCTGCTAAGATTAAGAATATATTTAAATAT
>JARLHB010000457.1 GCA_031292465.1 Ignavibacteriaceae bacterium | reverse complement strand
AATTTAATAATATTAAAAATCCATTTAACGATTTAATATCTATAAGCTTTTTATCCGGCGGCATGAAAGAAAAATATTTACAGCTTCTGAATGACCGGTATAAGATTTTATTTGAATAAAAAGAGCATTTTTATCCCCGTAGATAAACTTAATAGGTTATAAAAGGTACATATTTCCCAAATGGTAAGATATTGTGTGAAAATATATATATACTTACCATATATGCCTATGCTGCTGTTTATTGGATTATTTCATAATAATCTGTTTTTTTTCTAAAATTGTAATCAAAAAACTTCGATAATAAAAAGGCTACATATCTTATTGCAGATTGCATCAGCTGAATTTGAACAGGTTAGAAAGATAAAACATGAGTAAAATTTTAGTTATTGAAGATGATCCGTCTGTAAGGGTAGGGATAATTGACCTGTTAACTGAGGAGGGTTATGAAGTTCTAACTGCCGAAAACGGCAAACAGGGTATTTCCCAGGCAAAAATGTACCTTCCTGATTTAATAATATCCGATATACTTATGCCTGATGTGGATGGTTACACCGTTTTTAACGAACTTCAAAAGGAAGTAGCATCCGGCAGAATTCCATTTATATTTTTATCCGCCCGTGCCGATGCAAATGATATACGTTATGGAATGAACTTAGGAGCAGATGATTATTTAACAAAACCATACAAGGCAAATGATTTAATTTCAGCAGTAAATTCAAAGCTGTCAAGAAAAACCTTTGTGGATAAAAAAATTGAATCCATACATTTAAATATCGCAAAATCGTTACCGCATGAACTTAGAACGCCCTTGGTTTCTATATTAGGATTATCACAATTAATTCTTGACCATGATGATCAGCTTGACAGAAAAGAAATTATAGAAATGGTTGCAAAAATAAATAAGGCAGGCTCTAATTTGAATAAAATTATTGAAAAGTTCCTTTTCTTTTCTGAATTGGAGGTAATGAAAAGTGATAAAGAATATCTGCTTGATTTTTCGGCAAAGAGCACGCATGTAAATAAAGACGAGATTTTTTTATACGTTAAGCCGGTAGTAATTGAAAACAGAAGAGAAAACGATATCGATATCCATCTTGAAGAAGCTATAATAAATATAATGCCCGATCATTTTAAGGTGATAATTGAAGAATTGGTTAATAATGCGTGTAAGTTTTCGCGGCTTGGTTCCAGAATATCTATAAATTCTTACATTGAGAATGATATATATGTATTGGAGTTCAAAGACCACGGCGTTGGTATGAGTAACGAACAGATTGAACATGTTGGTGTTATGCAGCAATTTGACAGGCATAAATATTTTCAGAATGGCCTTGGAATGGGGCTGGCATTAGTTCAAAAAATATTATCTGTTTATGGCGGCGAATTGAGTATTAAGAGTGAAAAAGATGTTTATACAACAGTTCAGGTATTATTGAAAATAAAAAACAATTAATATCCTGCACTTTATTTACCAAAATTTCCTGTCCTGATAACTGAGAACAATAATTTATTTTGTATTAAATATTCCTTCTATATTGTCCAATAAATTATGTAAAAGGAGGTTGGTGCTTTTACTGAAACTCATTCCATTCCTAATTTCATCGGCGGTTTGTAAAAAGCTGCCAGGTACCAATTCGTCATTGCCGGCAGCTATCATCTCATTCAGGAGCTTTTCTGTTACTTCAATGTGAAATTGAAGCCCAATTACATGCCCGTTATATATAAACGCCTGATTTTTAGTTGCCTCGCTTTCTGCAAGTCGAACAGCGCCCGCGGGTAAATTAAAGGTATCTCCGTGCCAATGGAATGCAACTGATTCTTTTGGGAAAAAATTAAAAATAGGATTCGCTTTGCCATCATCTGTAGTCCTAATTTTGAACCATCCTATTTCTTTATATTTATTTGGAAAGACCTTAGCTCCCAGAGCTTCAGCAATAAGCTGTGAACCGAGACAAATGCCAAGAATAATTTTCCGATTCTCTACCGCTTGTTTTATGAAACTCTTTTCTTCTATTAGCCATGGGTATTTGTCTTCTTCATAGACACCCATTGGCCCGCCCATAACAATAAGCCAGTCAATTTCATCCGTTTTGGGCAATGTATAAGTCTCATAAAACTTAGTAAATGTGATGGAATGATTTTTTACCTTAATCCATTTTTCAATATAACCTGGTGTCTCAAAGGGAGTGTGCAAAAAAACATGGATTTTCATAATAATTCCCGGGCAAAAGGTTGCTATATGTCAATTTTAATTTTTTTTACCTTTTCTTATCCAAAATGAAAAGTGTTATATTTGAAACTACAATTTAAATACATTTCAATTTAAGAAAAATGGATTAATCTTAATGAATGAACCAGAGGTAACTTTAGAAGTAGCTTTAGAGCACGGCTTAACAAAAGAAGAATTTGAAAAAATTAAAAAGATTTTGGGAAGAGTCCCTACTTATACCGAAATAGGAGTCTTTAGCGTAATGTGGAGCGAGCATTGCAGCTATAAAAACTCTATCGGACTGCTTAAAACACTCCCAAGAGAGGGAGGCCGACTTCTTGTTGATGCAGGTGAAGAAAATGCCGGACTGGTGGATATAGGAGATGACATGGCGGTTGCATTTAAAATTGAAAGCCACAATCATCCCTCGGCAGTTGAACCATACCAGGGCGCGGCTACCGGAGTAGGCGGAATAATGAGGGATATTTTTACTATGGGCGCCCGTCCTATAGCTTCTCTTAATTCATTAAGATTCGGTTCCCTTGAAGATGCCCATACAAGATTTCTTTTTGACGGAGTTGTAAGAGGTATTGGAGATTATGGAAACAGTTTTGGTGTACCAACAGTTGCCGGCGAAGTTTATTTTGATGAATCCTACAGTGAAAATCCGCTGGTAAATGCTATGGCTGTAGGCCTTGTTAAAAAGGATGAATATGCAAGCGGGGTAGCAAAGGGAGAAGGCAATACGGTTATGATTGTCGGCTCTTCAACAGGCCGTGACGGAATACATGGAGCAACGTTTGCCTCTGAAGAGATATCGGAAAAATCCGAAGCAAAACGCCCGTCAGTCCAGGTTGGCGATCCGTTTACAGAGAAGCTGCTTCTTGAAGCTTCGCTTGAAATTATTAAACACGGCTGGCTTGTTGGTATTCAGGATATGGGCGCTGCAGGTATTGCCTGTTCCACAAGCGAGATGAGCGCAAAAGGTAATTCCGGTATGAAAATAGACCTTACAAAAGTTCCTCTCAGAGAAAAGGGAATGACAGCTTATGAGATTTTACTTTCCGAGAGCCAGGAAAGAATGTTGTGCGTAGTTAAAAAAGGATTTGAAGATAAGGTTAAACAGGTTTTTGAAAAATGGGATTTGCATTGCGAAACAGTCGGGTATGTAACGAATGACGGTTTACTCGATATAGATTACCTTGGTGAAAAGAAAGCAGTTATTCCTGCTTATGAGTTAGTGCTTGGCGGAGGCGCACCTGTTTATACAAGAGAAACAAAGGAGCCCGCTTATATTAAACAACTACGTGAGTTTGATTTTGCTAAATTAGCAGAGCCGCAAAATATATCAGATACATTTATCAAAGTATTTTCATCGCCGAATATTGTTTCAAAACGCTGGGTATATGAACAGTATGATTCAATGGTAAGGACGAATACAATAGTTGGCCCGGGCTGTGATTCTGCTGTAGTTTATATAAAAGATACAAACAAAGCACTGGCAATGAAGACAGATTGTAATTCAAGGTATGTCTATCTAAATCCAAAAGTCGGAACAATGATAGCCGTTGCAGAATCTGCCAGGAATATAGTATGTTCCGGTGGAATACCGCTGGCAATTACGAACTGCCTGAATTTTGGCAATCCATACAAACCTGAAATGTACTGGCAATTTAAACAAGCTATAGAAGGAATGGGCGAAGCCTGCAGATTCTTCAATACGCCGGTAACCGGTGGAAATGTAAGCTTCTATAATGAATCGCCAAATACTGCTGTTTATCCTACACCTACAATAGGCATGGTTGGATTAATAGAAAAGCTTGAAAATATTACTACATCATATTTTAAAGCGGAAAATGATCTTATTTATGTACTGGGTGATGACCATGAAGAATTAGGCGGAAGCGAGTATTTGAAACTTATTCACAATACTGTTGCCGGTGATTCACCTAAAATTAACCTGGATGTTGAAAAGAAACTTCAGGATACAGTATTATCATTAATAGACAAAAAACTTATTAAATCAGCTCATGATGTTTCGGAAGGCGGCATAATATCAGCCTTAGCAGAATGCTGTATTATTGATAATGAAAATCACGTGGGTGCTAATGTTAATATTCCTGTAAAAACACTCGAAGATTTTTCGCTTTTCTCTGAAAGCCAGTCAAGAATTATTATTTCTATTGACAAGAGTAAAAAAGAAGAGTTTGAAAGAATATTGAAAAATGCCGGGCAGTCTTTTAAATTACTTGGCACAACCGGTGGAAGTGTTTTATCAATAAATAGTAAGATAGAAATTAATCTGGATATCCTAGCTGATATTTATTTTAATACAATCACCAGAATAATGAATGCTTAATTTAAAGCATAAAGAAAAGTTTTTGTTCCTTAAATTTCAAACATTAACTGATGCTGTAAATAGTTTTTTACAGTTCAGGCCGTCGTATAAAAAATTTAAGGTATTCTTTAAGCATTATATTATAGGGCTAAGCAACCGGATGGATGAACACCACGTGTTTCTTCTGGCAGGCGGGCTTGCTTTTTCACTGTTCGTTTGTATTATACCGTTTTTCCTTATCATGTTCTCTATACTTGGCAATATACTTAACTCGCATAATATTCAAACCCAGGTTAATGTTGCAATAGATACAATTATCCCGTATGATAATTATTCGGAATTTGTAAAAAAAATAATTTTTACAAGAATAAACGAAGTAATAGAATATAAAAACATTGCCGGAATCATCGGCGGTTTCGGTTTGCTGTTTGCTGCCAGCGGCCTTTTCAGCAGTATGAGGACTATTCTTAATAAAGTTTTTGGCGTTGAAGCAAATGTTCATTTTCTGCTTGGTAAACTGCGGGACTTTGCATTAGTTATTATGGTTATATTAATATTCTTTATAACCACAATAATGTCGCCTATACTTGATTTAATTATTCAGGCAGCACAGGGGTGGGAAAGCCTGAGTTTTTTTAAGAGCCCTATCTTTGCGCATTTTATGCTTTCTATCATTTCCCTTGCTTTAATCTTTGTTGTTTTTATAATATTATATATTACTGTCCCGGTAAGAAAATTCGGTAAAAATTCAGCATTTATGAGCGCAGTATGGGCTGCTTTGCTATGGGAAGCTGCAAAGCAGGGCTTTGGGTTTTATCTTCATCATTTTGCCACCTTCGGCAAAATATACGGCGCTTATGCCTTTGTGGTGGTTGTTGCATTCTGGATCTATTATTCTTCAATAGTATTTATAATCGGGGCAGAAATTGGAAGATTATATATTGAACGGAAAAAAATGCTTGCTGAACAGAGTTTGAATTTATTCTAAACCACACATTCCAGAATTGCATCCGCATGAACCATTCCCGCATGATGAAACATCGCAATGCCCGTGGCCTGAGCAGTGTGTACTTTCGGTAATTGATGCACTGAAAGCTGAGAATAATTTCTTATTATTATTTGAATTACAGGCAGGGCAAATCACTTCTTCGCTAATATTACTGGATTTATGAAGCACTTCAAATTTTGTATTACACTCCGAACAACGGTACTCAAAAACTGGCATTTTATTCCCTGATTTATAAACATTAAACTTAACCTTAAAATTATATAAATTT
>JARLHB010000456.1 GCA_031292465.1 Ignavibacteriaceae bacterium | reverse complement strand
GGTAAAGATGAACTTGAAGGCGCCGCTGGCGAAAGGTATATTGTGCCTTGCAAAGATGTTCACCCCAGAGGTATTGAGAACTGGATAAGCGCAAGCAGCGGCAGTCTTGGAGTAACAATTAGTTCATCAGCCGGAGTAGTTGATTATATAGATCCGACAGATAACCCTGTTAAGCAGCAGATTATTCAGCCTGTATTAATTGCATCAAGAAGAAGCTGCCATGCGGAAGGCCCGGAGTACCCGCAAACGGGCGAGCATTATTTCCATTTTACGTTAACATCTCACACCTCGGGATGGCAGAATGGATATTATGCAGGCATAGAAGGGAATGAACCTTTCTACAAGGTCGTCAATCCCCAAAAGTATGAAGGCGCAGCTTTACCTGAAGAAATGAGCTTTTTCTCAACAGGTTCAAAAAACATTTTGATTTCAACAATTAAAAAAGCTGAAGACGAAAACGGATTTGTGGTAAGGCTTTATGAAAGCGAAGGCCGGGACACAGTTGCAAACCTTTCCAGTTTTAAACCGATAAATGAAATATTTAAAACAAATATTATTGAAAATGATGCAAAGAAAATCGGGGATAAAGGAAACATAGTACCTCTTGAGATAGGAAAAAATTCTATTGAGACATATTTAATAAAGTAACTCCATTTATAGTTAATTAATTAGGTAAGCGGCTGCATAAAGTGAACTTGTGCAGCTTTCCATCTACTGTCGGGTCAGCAACTTTTCAGTTGTATGGAAAATATTACGATTACTCGTATTGTAAAAAAGAAACATAATTAAGAATATTGCTGAAAATAGTAGTACATTATATCGTTAGCTTTTATTAACTATTTTCTATACACATATAGGAGTTGCTATGAAAACTATCAGAGCTATTTTTATTTTAGCATTCCTCTTTATCTTTCATGCAAATTTGCATGGACAGGTAACAAATCTTACAGTAAACGGTTCCAGCACAAATTTCACAATGACATCGGGAGACCAAATTGACTGGACTTATAATGTCCCTGCCGGTGTAACTACTTTAATACAAATTTGGTATGATGTAAATGGGAATGGTACTATTGATGATGGGGACGTAATTTATCAGTCAATTGAACAGACAGATGGCGACACACAGGGTTCAAACGGCCCGCCTGATATGAACAGTACCGCCGGTACAGTAAGCATTTCACAACCTGTTGGCCTTGCACCCGGGAAATATATATTAAAGTTCACACAAAATAGCCAAAGCGTTTTAGTTACCGGTACAGTAAATAAATTAGCATCTCCGGCTCATACAATTTCAGGTACTGTAACTCCTATTTCGGGTAAAAGCGCGGCAAATATTTTTGTCGAAGTAAAGCGGGATAACTATTCCCCCAACTTTTGGGATGCTGTAACTGATGCAAACGGTAATTATAGTATTGAAATGACCTCGGATACAGCGGGCAATCCATGGAGAGTTGCTTTGTTGTACAACCCGTTCCCTCCAAATATCGTAACTCCGGAAGAAGATTCTGTGACAATTTCCGGAAATCTATCCGGTATTAATTTCTCATTTATTACAGTTGCGGCACAGGTAACAGGAATTGTTTTAGATGAAAGCGGAAACGCTGCTCTTAATACGTATGTTTCTCTTTATAATACAAATAGTTCTAATTCAACTCAGATATTGTATACTACCAGTTTGGATGTAAATGGCGCTTTTCAGCTGGGGCTCCTAGCAGGCCAGCTCAATTCCGGTTACACATGGATGCTGCAGGCAACCACAAACAACTATTCAGATACAACAAAAGACTTATTAACTCCGATTGCTGAGATACCCTCAATTAGTTCAAGTGACAGTATCTATAAAAAATTGGTTTTTTATAGTGTTAATTCGTATATATCTGGCAAAGTAACAATTGACGGATCTGCACCGGGATTTACAATTAAGTTGGCTGCAGCTAATCAGGATTCAGCACAATCAACTGTTTATGCTAATTCAGAAGGGTATTTTACTTTTAGGGTTACGGATAAAATTTATAATTACTCAATATCTCCGAATATTGGATATTACTCGGCATCAGGTTTTTATTATAATAACTTAATAGCTCATCCGGGTGAAACAGGCTTGATTTTTAATATAAGCACCACTCCGCTTAGTGTAAAACAGGTTTCACCAAATATTCCTAAAAAATATTCGTTGAATCAAAATTATCCTAATCCATTCAATCCTGCTACGGTTATAAACTATGATCTGCCAAAATCCGGCCAGGTTACTTTAAAAGTTTATGATATCCTTGGTAAAGAAGTTTCAACGTTATATAACGGAGTTCAGAATGCGGGTACTTATACAGTTTCATTTGATGCTTCAAAACTTGCCAGCGGAATTTATTTCTATGAGTTAAGAGCCGGTAATTTTGTTGCAACAAAGAAAATGCTATTGCTGAAGTAACGTAAATGGTAATACTAAAACAACTATTAGATTAATAGGCTGCCGGTTGGCAGCCTTTTTTAATTATATAGCACTTCTAAAATTGATTAATTATTGAAGTTTCGCAAATTAGCACATAATTTTAGTTCAATAAAAGAAGCGAATCAGCGATTCGCTTTACAAATACTGATATATACACCAAAGATTTAAACGTACAGACCAGCCGTTACTTATCTAAAATATTATTATTTATCTTGAATTTTTATGGCTTAAGCAGGACAATCATTTTACTTTTAAGCCAAAACAGGTCATTATAATTAATGGTGAATTTTTTAAGTGAACATTGCTCATTTTGATTGTAGTTATGGAATAAGCTGCGGCAGGATTTTAGGCGCCTTTGTAAATGCAGGATTTGATAAAGAAATTGTTTCTTCACTTCCGGAAAGGCTTAATCTTAAGGATGTAAATATTGAGATTAATCACATTTTTGTAAATGACATCCCGGCCACAGAAATAAAAATTAAGAATAGTAATGAACCTGACAACCTGACTTTGACCGGGGTTCTCGGAATTATTGAAGCAGCGGATATCTTACCGCAGGTAAAGAATAAAGCAAAAGAAATTTTTCAACATATAGCCGAAGTAAAATCCCTTCTTCTTAAAACTACACCAGATAAAGTAGATCTTGGAGAGTTGTCTTCGTACAGGAATATAATTGAGATTGTCGGAACAGTTGAGGCGCTGGCAGGTTTTGGTATTGAAAAAGTTTATACAAATAAAATAAGAGTCGGCAGCGGGGCCGGAGATACTCCTGACGATAAGTATCCGGTTCCAAAGCCATTAACTGCTAATTTGTTAAAAGGTTTTATTATTCAAAACGGTCCGGTTGAAGGTGAATTAGTTACATCTGCCGGGGCGGCTGTTTTGTGTGCTTATGCAAAAAATAATTTGGAACCGGTCCCGGGTTATAAATTAACTGCGACCGGTTATGGTTCAGGCACATCCGGGAAAAACGGAAATATTAATATTCTACAAGTTATGATAGGTGAAACTAAGGATTCACAAGGAAATCATCATAATATGTTAATAGAGTTTAACGTAGATGATATGAATCCGCAGATGGTTCCTTACTTAATTGAAAAAACTATGGAAGCAGGCGCATCCGATGCCTTTGTAACTCCGGTAATAATGAAAAAAGGCAGGCCCGGTTATTTATTTTCCATTGTTTGTTGTTCATCAAAAGAGAAAGAAATATTAAGAGTCATATTTAGGGAATCTACAACTATAGGCGTAAGAAAAATTAAGGCGTCTGGTACAAAGCTTAAGCACAGAAAATTTGAAGCGGAAACTTCGTTTGGACAGGTTAGCGTAAAGGAGATTACGGGTGAAGACGGTAATAAAAGATTAGTGCCTGAGTTTGAGGAATGCAAAAAAATAGCAGAAAGAGAAAACTGGCCGTTAAAAAAGATTAATGAACAGCTTTTGCTTGAACTTAATTATAAAGAAAATATAACACATTAAAATTGAAATACATATATGAATAATTTAATTGAAGCGGAATTAACTTCGCATAGAGAGACAATTGATAAAGTAATCGGCACATTAAAGCCTGTTATCGAAAAAGCATGCAGGCTAAGTATAGATACATTGAAGAACGGAAATAAAATATTATTCTTCGGCAACGGGGGAAGCGCTGCCGATGCCCAGCATCTTGCTGCAGAACTTTCCGGCAGGTACAAAAAGGAAAGAAGAGGGCTGCCCGGCATAGCATTAACAACAGATACTTCCGTGTTAACAGCTATAGGCAACGATTACGAGTATGATTATATATTTGAGCGTCAGGTGGAAGCCATAGCGAATGCGGGTGATTTGCTTATCGGCATTTCTTCAACCGGGAACAGTGGAAATATTATAAGGGCGTTCAATAAAGGAAAAGAACTTAAATGCAGCAGGCTCGGATTCAGCGGCAAAGGCGGAGGTAAAATGAATGAGTGCAGCGACATTAATATTATTGTCCCTTCGGATATTACAGCCAGGGTTCAGGAAATGCATATACTGATAGGACATATAATCTGCCAGGCAATAGATAATGAATATTAAAATGGTATCTAAGTTTATTGAAGAAAAAGGAGCATGAATTGCCTTATCTGAAATTTGACAGGGACAGGTTATTAATTAAGCCTTTGTCGAAAAGGAAAAATAAAGTCTATATTGAAAAAGACCACGTCCCTTTTACTCAAAAACCGAATAATAACAGCGAACATTTTTTAAGTACTGTTGAAGATGTAAGTAAAAGAATTAAGGGCGCGCGGGATAAAAAAGCCCCTGTAATGCTAACTTTTGGAGCCCATACAATTAAAAACGGAATGGGTCCGACATTAATTAAATTAATGGAGGATGGCTGGGTAACGCATCTTGCTACCAACGGTGCGGCAATAATACATGACTGGGAATTCTCTTATCTCGGGCAAAGCAGTGAAGACGTAAAAGCGAATGTTCAAAAAGGTGAGTTTGGTACCTGGGAAGAAACAGGAAGATATATTAATCTTGCATTGGTTGTCGGCGCTTATGAGGGCAAGGGATACGGGGAAGCCGTGGGGAGTATGATTCAGAATGACGGGCTGATGATTCCTTCACAGGAAGAAATATATGGAGTAATTGAATCATACAAAACTAATAATCTTGAAACTGTAGCTGCATCAGTAGACTTATTGGATACCATCAGAAAATTTGATTTAAAACCGGGCTGGTTAAGTATTCCGTTCCCGTATAAAAAATATTGTGTGCAGGCTGCGGCTTACCGTCTGGGTATCCCATTTACAGGGCATCCTATGATCGGGCATGACATTATATATACGCATCCGTTAAATCATGGCGCTGCGTTAGGCAGGGCTGCACTGCGGGACTTCCTTACATTTGCCGAATCTGTAAACAGGCTGGAAGGCGG
>JARLHB010000455.1 GCA_031292465.1 Ignavibacteriaceae bacterium | reverse complement strand
TGAGTAGGATTGAGAATTTGATTACTTAAAATAGAAGGAGAAGAATTATATACATAAACGCCCTGGGTACAATTCTGAATTGTAGAATTTTGTATAGTCGGGTTTGCTCCATTTAAGCATCTTATTCCGGCGCCGTTATTTATTGTAACGTAATTTAGAGAAGAACCTGAAGATCCTGATCCGTTAAATGCTATAGTTCCCCAAGTGCCGGTTCCGGAAAGATTGAAAGTAACGGGATTTGCAGAAGTTCCGGCAACAGTTAATGTCCCATTAACTATTATTGTATCATTATTAGGAATAAACAAATTTGAACCGGGCTGAATTGTTAAGGTTACCCCGCTATTGACAGTAAGATTTTTTAATAATTTTATTTGTCCGTATAAAGAAGTATTTGCTGTTATTGTACCGCCGGTTATAGCACAGTACGGTATATAGTTATGATTTGTCACTGTTACATATAAAGGCCTTACAGAAGTAGTAAATGTATAGCTTGAACTTGTAACAGAATAATAATAACTACTACCATTATCCGGACTGCAAACGCATATGGTACTACCATTTACACCTGTACTTACTGTTATAGTATTTCCCGCATCTGTAACTGTTAAACTGCTAAATGTAGAAGGCGTAGCAGTCCATACGGGCATTTCCGGGTCACCATATAAATTATGAGTAAGTGCAATATAATGGCTATATGTTCCAGTATATTTAGTTTTTGAAACTGCTTCAGTTTGTCCCAAATTATAAATTGGTGCGGTTGTTTTATATAAAGCTGTGTCAAATGCTATATTTACGAAATAGGAATAGTATACCAACCCCGCTCTTGTATCTCCAAGGAATGCTGGCCCGCCACTATTGCCTAAAGTAGTATAAATATCACCAATTGATCTTTGAGAATAATCTGGCCAACAAACATCACATGCTACAGAATAGATTATTGTACTTGTATAATTAGCATTAATGCAATCAAATGAACCGAGTTCTGTATATCCCGATGTTGATAGTAGCGGCCCGTCTGTAGTATATCTTGCAACACCTCTTCTGGGTTTCAAATTATATAAAGAATCACTAACAACATAAGCAATTTGAGCTCCGTGATTATACATATTATAAAAACCATACCCGGTATTTAAGGCATTGATTACATCAGTTCCCAAAGGTCCTGTTGTGGTTGCAGCATCAGCCGAGGGTGCTTCTTGTAAAGTAGTATGCGTTATTGAAGATGGAATATATGCTTCTACTGTAGTATTTTGACCATCATCTTGCATTTCATCGGCAATAGTCCACAAATCTTTTGTTAAATAACTGTAATTCCCGTTAAATGGGTTTTGCTCGTATTGCATCTCCTTTGCTGTCCAATTCGCAACTTCAGTTGAATTGGCAAAATACATTCTGCCGACAAAAATGTTTGGAGCAGTACTTACACTATCGTTAGATTCTTCTCCGTAAAAATTATCTCCATCCTTATTCCAGTTGCTCATGAGGCTTGAGAAGTATAGGTCTGCGGGGATATGGTCTAGATCATCTCCCTTAACTTGAAGATCCCATGTATTATTTTCTCCACAGCCATATCTTATAGGCACACTGTGCTGGTTGTTGGGCAATAATGAATCTGCCAGTAGTGCGTATACAGTTCCACTATAATAAGCATCCGTAAGATATTGTCGTAAGTTTCCTGCTGAATCAATAATATTGGAAGCAACATCCCCTGTAGTGTAATGAGCAAGGATATTCTCCATTGTTACAACGCCAATGTCAATCCCTTTTTTCTTTTTCCAGTTTACGAACTGTGTAAAACTATTACTTAAAGCATTAGTAGTTATTATAACATATTTATAAAAAGGCACCCCGGTTGTTACTTTTGAAACAAAAGATTCTTTACTCATTATTGTAGGTTTAGTCTGATAACTTGACATATCTTCAGGATTATCAATCATGGCATTAAGAACGTTATCATAAATTGTTTGATTTTCTTGAGTCCTGCCTAATAGCTTTTTAGAAGAAGCCATTATCTTGCTTCCAAATTGAAGGCTGAAAGTAATATTTGTATTCAGTTCAATTCTATTTTCCTTAGGAAAATATTGAACAGGATAAACTGCTACAGTTACAATATGGTTTTCACAATCAAAGTAAGAATCATTTACAACTTTAACAATTTTTGAGGGATAAATATTTGATGAATCATATATGCCTTTATTTGCAGAAACAAATTTTGGTTTTTTAGAATTTATTCCCGTTATAGGAGAAGGCTGGCAAGGAAATATTTTATTATCAATATTATAACTAATCGTCTGAATATTCGATAATACAATATTATTAACCGTTGAATTTGGAGGAATTAATAGATTTATATATTTAACCGGCAATTGCGGCACTCCAACATCATCTGATGTTTGCAGATTCGATAGTAAAACATGCGTATATGTATTACTATCTGCCGCAATTTTCGTTGTTAAAGACAAAGAACTTACCGGAAAGCTAACTGTGCGTGATAACTGAGGGAATGAATAAAAAGGTAATATCAGAAAGATAAGAGATACTAAAAAGAACTTTTTCCTAAGAGACACATTTGGAAAAGGTGATAAAGGAATGAACCGAAAATAAGAATCACTATTCATAATAACTCCCTATTAATTTTTATGAGATAAGATTAATTATTTAGAGAACATAACATTATTTTAAGTATAACATTTTAACCACTTGCATGAATTCTGTTTTTGAGTCTTCCGAAATTCCTTTTATTCGAAGAAGATATATACCGCTGCACAGTTTATATTTTGCTGCATCGAATTCTATTTTATGTTCACCCGCTGTCTCTTCCTTATCTATTAGTGTCGTAATTTCTCTACCAAGTACATCAAATACTTTTAAGGTTACTTTACTGCTTGTTGGTAGTTCGTAACTTATAATAGTTGTCGGGTTAAACGGATTTGGATAGTTTTGATTTAATTTATAGCTGTCAGGCAGCAAACTTCCCTTGTCATTTATTCCATCAATCTTTTTATAAGAATAAATAAATAATTTCCCAGTCGGATTATTAAAATCCGGATAGGAAGGTTGCATTATAAAAACATCAGCATAACCGTCGCCATTTATGTCACCAACAATGTCCATAGATTTGCCATATTCAAACCATTTTTTATCACCTTCCATTCTAAAGGCTTCATTAGTTAAATCTATTGATTTTCCTCCCCAAAATCCAACAGAGATACCTACCATTATACTATCTGAATTAAGATGGTTTGTATTACTAATAATAAAGTCATCATATCCGTCATTATTTATATCTCCGCCAGCTCCTATTGCCACATAACCGCCATTGCCTAATTTAGAAGCATTATAAATAACCGGTTCATTATTTCCAAGATAAATAAACGCTTTATTATCAGCAGATATTATAAAATCTTTTTTACCGTCTCTACTTATACTGCCAGCAGGTTTTACTTCTGTAAGGTAATTAAATGTTGGTGAGCCGAATGTTTTATATGAAGTAACACTTATTGAATCTTTATTCCCCAAATAAAGATAAACCTTACAGGTATTACCATCAGCGGGTTCACTTATTAAAATATCATCGTAACCATCTTCGTTATAATCTCCAATTCCTAAAACAGCTTTTCCAAAGAAAAAATCTCCCGACCCTTTAAGTATTACCCATGGTGTATCGGCCAATGTCTTACCACCCTTAAAAATATACACCTTGCCAATACCATCCGTCCAATTTATTGGCGAAGATATTGCAAAATCGTTATATCCGTCTCCATTCAAGTCGCCAAGCGGATATACTTTATCACTCATCATCATACTCCAATGATAAGGGGGATAATATGTAAACTTTGGAATTGTATCTAATTCTTTTCCACCTAATATAATTTCAAAATACGGCCAAACAGGATCATATGATGAATCATTTATAATCAGCATGAGATCTGCATAGCCGTCGCCATTTACATCTCCGATACCGTATGCGCCTGAACAATAAAACCGATGTGCAGGCTGAAGCTTAAACTGTGGATTCCCATAATAAAGGTCTATATATCGCTGATAACTGACTATGAAGTCAGCATAACCATCACCATTTATATCGCCTATACCTTTGGCATCAAATATCCTGTCACTTGTTGATGTGCCTGTAAGTGTATCTACAAGATATAAGCTGCTTTGTGCTTTTATAACAACAGGTAATAAAAGAAGAAATAGTAAAGAAATGAATAAACCCTTCATATCAGACTTCCTAAAGTTGTGATTATTTAAGTAAACCAAAACAAAGACTGACAAAAACCTATCGTGGATTTCCCCCAACTGGAATATTCGCGCTAAGTGACAAATAACTTACTAAGATATTGATTTAATGTCAATTACTGCAACTTGAATTAATATTTTCATAACACCCCGGAAATATATTTCTTTAATTCTTCACTGAAACAAACAGTAGACGAATCTCTTGTTTTTCTCCGAGTTACCGGGGTAAAACAGGTCGAATTTTGACTCAAAGCAAGGCTGAGAGTATGTATTGGTATAATATAAATGAGACTCCAGTGAAAATCGATTCGAACTGCCTGAGCAATCAATTCCTTGGTGGCTAAGACAGTGAGTTTGACTTGATAATCGTAAAAAATGTTTAGTGGCTGATAATAACATGTCTGCATAAATTTTACCCTCAAAACCTCATCACCACCAGTGCCCAAAATGCCCATTTACTGCCCAACGCTATTTTATTTATTGTAATAATGGTAATATTTGGAGAGTTTTAGAAAACAAAAACCTCGAATATCGCTTTATTTGCAATAGACGAGGTTTATAAAAGTAGAGCGGAGA
>JARLHB010000454.1 GCA_031292465.1 Ignavibacteriaceae bacterium | reverse complement strand
GAGTGAACTTGCTCTGGACCGACCGTATCACAGATTTCAATCTGTGATTTTTTTTCTCTTTTTTTTGTGAGGTGTATATTCCCCTGTAAGCATTTCGTACATTAGCCGGTTTCTACTTCTGCAATCGCGGCTGCACAGAATGAATTCTGTGCTACAAACGTCCATTTCCACATACGCCAATTACTGACGAAATTCGCTTTTACGGGGTTGTTAATTACATATTTTATTACGTTAAATAATTCATTTTCGTCACGTACCAGCCTATCGTAACTTTCATCCTGCCAGATTATTCCGCTCGTTCCTTTCATCTTATTGTATTCACGCGCTGAGATGCCCTTAATTGATTTCATAATTTTACTTATACCACGGTTTTCCTCCAGCAGTGTAAATACTAAATGAATGTGATTCGGCATTATACAATAGCATAACAGGGAATAATCTTTTCCGTCATATTGGTGGATCACCCGCTGGTTTAATTTTGCAATCTCTGAACTTGTTAAATTTATAGCTCCTTCTAGTGGGCAACCCTTATCTAAAAGTTCATCATATTTTTTAAATATTCTCTTTTCTCTTATACTCGGTGCTTCAGTGGAATTTTCATACTTCTTCGTCAGCTCTTTAACTAAGCCGACAGGCAGGCTGTCGTGTAGCCTGTATGTGATGAAGTATGTGCCTTGCGGATAATATAAGTGCGGTAAGTTCCTACGGGTGAATGTGCCAATGGCATCCATAGCTTTTTGTTCCCGATTTATTTTCTGCACAAATATATGGACGGAATAAATTCCACACAAAATAATAATTTGCTTAGCTTGTACGGCGTACTAAAAAGTACGGCATTGCACAGATTGAAATCTGTGCTACATTAATCTCCGATCTTATTTTGGGACAGTCGTACGTGTGTTCGTTACTCCGAAAACAATTAAAACAACAAAAACTCAATTTTCTTATGTGGCATATTAGTTGATCATATAACTATAGCAATTATATAATTCACGTGAATATGGCGAAGAAATAGAGCTTGGTAAAAAATGCGGGGTATCTTCGTTATCCTTGTTAGTCGCTAGCTTTCAAAGCCCCCGGATGGTGCCTCGATCCGGGGGTTTTACATTTTAATATCTTTATTGGGATTCTTTAACGAATAGATTACAGTATCCTCTAGCTTCTTATCATAAACGAAGCCGAATTTTTCCATTAGTTTTATCGATTTTATATTTCCCGGATCAACTTCACCTTCAATCAAATCAAGTTTCATATCATTAAATCCAAATTCAATAACCGGCGGAATTATTTCCTGCATAATCCCTTTGCCCTGATAGGCGGGGAACAACTCAAATCCTATTTCCGCTTTGGATTGTTCTCTAGAAATATTCCACAAACAAATTGAACCTATAAATTTAGTTTCATTTTTGGGAGTGATTACCCAGTAAATCGATTCATTATTAGTAATGCCGTTATTTATTTTTTCAATAAACTGCCGCGCTTCATCAATGGATTTTGCTTTCGGCCTGTCCAAATATTTGGAAACACTTACATCAGAACGGATTGCAAATATTTCATTTTCGTCGGAAATTTCAAGCTTACGTAAGTAATAATGTCCTGTAGTCAGGTTAGGGAATGGTGTAAAGTTGATGTTATGCATGAAAACTCCTTAAAATAATATACCATAATATTTTTTATCATACAGGCCTTTTTGAATAATATGAAGTATGTTTTAGGGATTTAAACTCATTTGAAAATTTATTATATTCTTTAAAAGAAAGTAAAAATTATGAATAAGCCCAAATTTTCTTTAGACAAAGCTCAAAAAACAGTCGATATTTCGTCTAAAATTGAAGGACATAAAATTCCACAAAAAAAGACTTCTTCTCCCAAAAGAGCCAAAATAAAAGTAAAAAATTAATGTCAAAGTACACACTGGATAAAAGCTACATCTATTACGAAAATACAAGCATTCCAATTAATAAGCTCAATATTCACGACCTTAAAATTCTTGAAGCGGAAGAAAGAAAATTGTTATTGAAAGGGTATGAATATTTCCATAATAATTTATCCGAATCAACTCTTTTTGATGAAAAATATTTTAAAGAATTACACAGAAAAACTTTTACTAAACTTTATGGCTTTGCCGGTAAGTACAGAACGGTAAATATTTCAAAGGGATACACTACTTTTTGTCAGGTTAGATTTCTAGAACAAACATCAAGATAGATATTTAGAAAGCTTGAATTAGAAAATTATCTAAGAGATTATTCTGATAAAACAAATGAAGCTTTTGCTTATAAAATTACATATTACATGGGCGAATTAATTGCTCTTCACCCTTTCTTTGAATTAAACGGCAGAATTACAAGATTATTCTTTGATATGATTGCTACATATAACGGGTTTGAATATCTTGATTATCAGGATACTCTGAAAACAGAAGATAGCGATAATGATTTTATCAAAGCATCCATTGATTGCATTAGCGGCAGTGATGATAAAATGTACAAAATAATTTTAAATGGATTGGAAAAATCAGAATAATTATATTCTATGCATAAAAGATATAATTGATGCTGACAATGCTGGCTATTTTTATTATGAAATTTACTATATAATAAAAGAAACAAAACTTCTACATCTTCAAATACTCAAGCAGCTTATAAACTAAAATTGCAGGCCAGACAAGGGCTTTTAATATACCAAGCACTCCCATCCAAAATGTAGCAGAATGCTGGATAAAGTAAACTGCGGCGCCAATGAATGCCATACCATAAACTGCGCTGGAAGAGCCGTTTGCATTTACATGCTTATTGCTACAGCATTTTTTCTCAGAAACTCCATTTTCATCGGCCATTTTATTCTCCTGTTATTTTTATTAAAACAGCATTATTTGCGGGAAAAGGACAGGTTAATTCCTTATAATAAAACTACCTTAATTTTTGTGTTATTGCAAGTAAAAACACCCCGGCTCAGTTTTAAGCTAAAAAGCGGGTAATCGTTGGAAACCGGATTAAATAGTAATTTAATTATGGCCGATAAATAATTGAAATTCAAGCGGGGTTTAAGTAATTTTACACTGTAAACTTAACATTTTTAAAAGGAGTTCAGAATGGCTATTAAAGTAGGTATAAATGGATTTGGCAGAATTGGAAGACTCGTATTTAGTGCATTAGTTGATAAAGGGTTATTAGGAAGTAAAATCGATGTTGTTGCGGTAGTTGATGTAACAACCGATGCTAAATATTTCGCTTATCAATTAAAATATGATTCAGTTCATGGTAAATTTAACGGTAAGCTTGCTACAGAGAAGAGTGCTCCTGGTGTAGAAGCAGACGATGTATTAATTGTTAACGGTCATAAGATTAAGTGCGTTGCTGCAACAAGAGAACCTTCACAATTGCCATGGAAAGAGCTTGGCGTTGATTATGTTATTGAATCAACAGGTTTGTTCACAGCTTCCGAAAAAGCTCAGGGACATATTGCTGCAGGTGCAAAGAAAGTTATTATTTCAGCTCCTGCTAAAGGCGATGTAAAGACAATCGTATTAGGCGTTAATGATAACGAATACGATCCTGCAAAACATAATATTATTTCAAACGCTTCATGCACAACTAACTGTTTAGCTCCTGTTGTTCATGTACTTCTTAAAGAAGGAATCGGCATTGAAACCGGTTTGATGACAACAATTCACTCATATACAGCTACACAGAAAACAGTTGACGGCCCTTCAAAGAAGGACTGGAGAGGCGGCAGAGCAGCGGCTATCAACATTATCCCTTCAACCACAGGCGCAGCTAAAGCTGTTGGTGAAGTTCTTCCAAGTACAAAAGGCAAATTAACCGGTATGTCTTTCAGAGTTCCTACAGCAGATGTATCTGTTGTTGATTTAACTTTCCGTACAGTAAAAGAAACTTCAATCGCAGAGATTGACGCTTTAATGAAGAAAGCTTCGGAAACCTACTTAAAAGGTATCCTTGGTTATGCTAATGAAGAAGTCGTTTCTACTGATTTCATTCATGACGACCGTTCTTCTATTTATGACTCTCTTGCAACCATGCAGAATAACTTTAAAGATGAAAAAAGATTCTTTAAAGTTGTTTCCTGGTATGACAATGAATGGGGTTATTCAAACAGAGTAGTTGATTTACTTGTTAAAATAGCAGGCTAAATTAATAATTTATTAACAAAGACGAAGCGCTGCTTCGTCTTTGTTTTATATATTAAGCCCGCACAAAGTTTTTAAATGAAAATATTACAATACACACCATTCTGCTTCAAACACGGACTTTAATTTTAGGTGTGTGTTTCCTCAAAAAAAAATAGTTACTTCTTATTTTATTTAACAAAAGGTGAGTTATAATAATCCGCAGAGAGTAATCCCAAATGGATAAACTCAGGGATTTAATGAAGGAAGGCGAAAAATGAATAAACTTTCAATTGATAAATTAAACCTAAAAGACAAAAAGGTTCTGGTCCGTGTAGATTTTAACGTACCTTTAGATGAGAACCTTAACATAACCGATGATAACAGAATTGTAGCATCCCTGCCGACAATTAAAAAAATTATTGCAGACGGCGGCAAAACCATTTTAATGAGCCACCTCGGCAGGCCGAAGGGCAAAGTTAATCCAAAATACAGCTTAAAACCGGCTGCAGCCCGTTTGGGTGAATTATTGGGAAAAGAAGTTAAACTTGCTCCTGATTGCATCGGCGAAGAAGTAAAGAAACTTGTTGATGCAATGAAAGACGGCGATGTAATTCTTCTGGAAAACCTGAGATACCACGAAGAAGAAGAAAAGAATGATCCTGAATTTTCAAAAAAATTAGCCGAACTTGGCGATATTTATGTTAATGATGCATTCGGAAGTGCACACCGCGCGCATGCTTCTACAGAAGGTGTAACAAAATATATTAAACAATGCGCAGCAGGTTATCTGATGCAAAAAGAACTTGAATACCTTGGCGGAGCAATTACAAATCCGGTAAGGCCATATTGCGCAATACTTGGGGGTGCAAAAATTTCCGGTAAAATTGATGTAATCATGAATCTGTTTGATAAAGTGGATACCATGATTATTGGCGGCGGAATGGCTTATACATTCTTCAAAGCTCAAGGTAAGGAAATTGGCAAATCTCTTCTTGAAGAAGAAAAAATTGGTATAGCAAAGGAGATTCTTGAAAAAGCTGCAAAATCAAAGGTGAAATTCCTGCTGCCGGTTGATGAAGTAGTAGTTGATGAATTTAATAATGATTCACCTTCAACTGTTGTCAGCGTTGACAATATACCGGCTGAAAAAATGGGCTTGGATATAGGCCCTGAAACAATTAAGTTGTTCTGTGATGAAATTGCCAAGGCAAAAACCATTGTATGGAACGGCCCTATGGGCGTGTTCGAAATGGATAATTTTGCTAAAGGAACATTTGCCATTGCAAACAAACTTGTAGAAGTTACGTCTAAAGGTGCAGTTACAATAATTGGCGGTGGAGATTCTGCTGCGGCAATTAGTAAAGCTGGCCTGGAAGACAAAGTATCTCACGTTTCAACCGGCGGCGGCGCTTCACTGGAGTTTCTTGAAGGCAAAACACTTCCGGGTGTTGCTGCTTTAAGTGAAGCTTAGCATATTATTTACGGGTAAAATTAGCTAAATTTTGTCCGTTAAAAACATATTAATAACCCGGTTTTGCATAAAAGCCGGGTTTTATAATTAAATTAAGTTTATATACGGATTAAAGGATTTTTTGTGAGTGATTATTATAGGCCATCAGGATTCGGCGGGTTTAGTCTCTTTCCCCCGGTAATTAAAAATCTGATTATTATAAATGTAATCGTATTTTTTATTCAGTTCCTTGGGGGGCAGGTACTTATAGTAAATGTTCCCGCAAGCCACTTAATAGACAAATGGTTTGCATTAAATCCATTAACCGAAGATGGTAACTTTCAAGTCTGGCAGCTAATTACATATCAGTTTATGCATGGCGGATTTACTCATATATTATTCAACATGCTTGCTTTATGGATGTTCGGTATGGAAGTTGAAAATTTATGGGGCTCTAAAAAGTTTTTAACGTTCTATTTATTATGCGGCATCGTTGCGGGTATTTCGCAATTAGTATTCCCCGCACTTTTCAATGAGCCGCAGGGATATACAATCGGCGCTTCCGGGGCTATAATGGGAGTGCTTGTAGCTTTTGGAATGCTGTTCCCTGACAGGTATATATATATTTATTTCCTGCTTCCGGTAAAGGCAAAATATTTTGTAATTATTTACATTGTTATAGAATTTTTCTCAATACCTTCCGGCGGCGATGTTGCTCATCTGGCTCATCTTGGCGGTGCGCTTGCTGGATTCATTTTTGTGCTGTTCAACAAGAAGCCTTCTTATTTAAGAAACTCGTATTACAACTCTGATATTAGCGGCAGCAATAAGTTCTTTGATTCCTTGAAGAACCCGTCCAGTGTATTCAAGAAGAAAGATGATGAAGCTGAAGATGCTAAATATTATGAAATAAACGGCGATAAAAACGAGCCTGAAATTTCACAGGAAGAAATTGATAAAATACTTGATAAAATAAGTCAGTCAGGGTATCAGAATTTATCTGACAGGGAAAAGAAAGTCTTGTTTGAAGCAAGCAAAAGGATGAAATAAAAGATTTAAATACTTAAAGATTGAAAAATTCAAAGATTCAAAAAAAATATTTGAATAACATTTTTTTATTGGGGACAATTCATTGAACACTCGATATAGTATGCTTTTTAAAAATATTATTAAATGTAACAAACTGTTTTTCATACAGGCGCTGACTCTTTCAGCTATACTGCTTCCAGGATGTTCAAACAAAACTGTTGATGAAGATAAATTTGCAAAAATTTATGCTGAAATGATTATTGCGCAGGATACTGCCAACTATGCTCCTAATAACTTTAAGCCGGTTCAGGATACAATATTGAAAAGATATGGCGTAAACCGTACCGAATATACTGCAACGGTAGAAGCTTATAATAAGGATCCGCAGAAATGGGAAAAGTTTTTCGACAAAGCTATTTCTTATGTTGAGGCTCTGAGAAAACCGAAGAAGCCCGGCCAGCCTGTAAAGCCGAAGTGACTTTGTACTTTGCAATAGCAATTCTAATCAGAGGATAGGTAATTTCGTCCGGCAGATGTTTTTTCAATTCCTTTAATTCAACAAGTCCGTTTTTAATCTCATTTATTATCAGGTCAAAAGTATTTCCTTCGAACAGGTGATTAATATCTGTGGAAGGTTCATATTCAAGTATGGTTTCCACCTGCATGGAAATAACGGCTTCCGATAGTTTACGCAATGATGCTATATCTTTAAGCGAATATCCCTGTAAAAGCAGGTTATTTGTCTCTTTTATGTTTTGAGGTATAATACGCTCTTCAGCTTCGGGAACAAATTTTATTACTTTCTTTTCAAGAAACTCATTTACTATCTCCAGTAAATCTTCACCGAGTTTGTTAAACATCCGGTTATTGAATCCATTAATTGCAAGCAGTTC
>JARLHB010000453.1 GCA_031292465.1 Ignavibacteriaceae bacterium | reverse complement strand
TTTCCCATGGGTCAAGATTCGGCTGAATTAATCCAACCCTGACTGTTCTGTCAGGAGCTTTAAAATCAGACAGTTTATAAAACCCATAGCCAAGAACAAGAACAAAAATTACTAATGCTGATACAAAATAATAAGTAAATGATTTCCTGTCTTTTTTTATATTTGAAAATGCTTTATAAATAAGAATATTGATATCTAATATTAATAGAGTCAACCCGATGACTCCCACTATATCGGCAACCTGAATAAAGGCAGTAAAGTTTGCAAGTCCGTTACCAAGTGTAAGCCACGGGAAGCTTAAATCAGTAATCATATAAGAATATTCAAAAGCGCCCCAGAAAAAAGGCAAAAGATATATTACCTGCTTGCCTGGGAAAGCTTTTCTTGCGAGATATAACAATGTTGATGGAATAAGGAAAAGAGCCGGATTAACAAAAAGCAATGCACCGCCGGAAAGCATTAAAAAAGGGTCGGCCTGTTTTTGCCAGCTTCCCACCCAGTAAATTGTAAGTAAATTAAATACAAAAGCTGTTAAATAAGTAGCCCGGTTTACCTCTGCAAGTGACCGTCTCTTTTCAATTACATATAAATAAGGTACGAGTGCAAAAAATAATAAAATTGGGAAAGGCATTGGAAACGGAGGAAAACCTATCCCAAGTAATAATCCGCTTAATATAAGCAGAAGGTGTTCTTTTCTTAATTTACTTTTTTCTTCGGGAGTTAATATCCGGCGTTTTAGAAATGGCAGCTTCACTTTTTGTTCTTCTTAAATCGTAAAATAAAATACCTTAACAAATATATAACCAGTATGCTGATTAAAACAATTAATACTATATCGCTGTATGTTGAAATAATGCTATCGGCACGTTTAACATTACGCCCAAATATCAGGCCCAGGTAAATTATGCCCGCATTCCAGATTAATGCACTTACGGTTGCCAGTAATGCAGTCTTCTTTAACTTCAATTCGCTTAATCCCGCAAACAAAGAAATCACTGATCTCATACCCGGAAGAAATCTATTTAATAGGATTATAAAATAGCCGTATTTCATAAACCAGAATTCAGCTTTTAGAAGCGTATCAACTGATATAAATTTAATTTTACCTGCACGTACAACTTTTTTATCAAGTTGTGAACCAATAAAAAATAAAACCATAAACCCGGCGACGCTTCCTAAAGTAGTGACAAACAATGTGGGAAAAAAATCAATTGTATTTGTAACAATCAAAGAACCGCCAACTATAGTTACAAGATCAGAAGGAGACGGCGGAAATACATTTTCAAGAAACGAAAATAAGAAGAGCACAAAATAAATCCACAAAGGACTTAATGAAGATATGTGCCCGAGGATATGTTCAATCATGTTATTTATTTTTAACTATAAGTACGGTTGCAAAAGCAGAGGCTCCCTCTTCCCTTCCGACAAATCCAAGCTTTTCCGTAGTTGTTGCTTTTATTGATACCTTGTTTATTTCCGAACTTAAATCTTCCGAAATATTTTTCCGCATCTCCTGAACATAAGGCAGAATTTTGGGCTTCTGCATAGCAATTACAGCATCAACATTTCCCAGCGTATATCCTTCTTTCTTTATCAGCTCATAAACATTTTTAAGCAGAACCCTGCTATCGGCATTTTTAAATTTGGGGTCATTATCCGGAAAATGAAGGCCAATATCTCCTAAAGCTAATGCGCCAAGCAATGCATCGCATATTGCATGAATCAGCACATCGGCATCCGAATGGCCAAGCAGCCCTTTTGTATAAGGAATTTCCACTCCCCCAATTATTAATTTTCTGTCCTCTGTAAAAGCATGAACGTCAAACCCAATCCCTGTTCTATATTCAGCGCTCAAAATCTCACCTCAAAATTATTAAACTCATTCATGTATTCGTGCCATACAATTGTACATTTATCTATATAAGCATAAGTATGCCCGGTCTTAATCTCTATGAAAAGTTCTTCAATCACCGTCTTATTGCCTTCAACAACAGTAAGTACATCGCCGGAATTTAAATTTTCTACATAACCGCACAAGCCAAGTTTTCGGGCCTCTCTAAGGACAAAATATCTGAAGCCAACACCCTGTACGTGTCCGCTTGCAAGTATTTCTGCCCGTGTAAGGTTATCACTCATTGTTTTTAATCAGTTTATCAAATAATTCGGTAACTAATAATCCTGTAAATATAAGTATCCCGCCAATTAAGCTAAAGCGGGAAACTTTTTCATTTATAAAATAATAAGCAATTACCGCAGAAAAAATAGGTTCAAAAGAAAAAATAATGCCTGCCTTGGTGGGAGTAATAACTTTTTGATATTTAGTTTGAAGAGTAGTGGCTAATACTGTTGCTAAAATTGATGTATATAAGAAAGCAAAAACCAGATTGCCGCCGAAAATAAATTTAATATTTTCCAAACCTGTCAGGTGAAGGGTGATAGCAGCAATAATTCCCAGAACTGCTGTAACGCTTATTTGCAAAAAGACAAGCAGCATATAGTCATACTTCTTGCTTATAATGTCTAAATAAACAAGATACATAGCGTAAAAGACAGCGCATAGAAGCGTAAAAAAATCACCTATATTAAAGCCGCTTCCTATTTCAGTAAAAATATCAAGAATTGAATTCCCCTGGCTTGACAGCATTATCAAACCGGTAAGTACAAATGATATACCTATTAAATTCCCTTTTCCAGGTACTTTCTTTTCAAAGAGATACTGAAAAATCGGGGTAAAAAGTATAAATGTTCCGGTAATAAATCCTGACTTAGTTGCAGTAGTGTATTTTAAACCAATTGTTTGTGTAGAAAAACCGAGGAAGTACATTACTCCTAAAAGCAGTCCGCTTAGTACTGCAATACGTGAAATATTTTTAGCCTTCTTAAAAAAGAAAGGCAGCAGCAATATAGTGGCAAAAGAAAATCTGATTGTAATAAAAACCAGCGGAGATACATTTACAAGCGCAAGCTTTATAATTGCAAATGTCGCTCCCCAGATTAATGTTACGAAAATAAGTATGGATTCAGCGGAATATTTTTTCATTAGGCCGGGTTCTTTTATTTATTCCTTATCTCTTATATACCCGAAAGATTTAAGCATTTTTTCATCTGATCTCCATTTACTTCTTACTTTAACTCTTAAATCCAGGTAAACCTCGCGCCCTAAAAATTCTTCTATCGATTTACGCGAAATTTGTCCTAGCTTTTTTATTGCAGCCCCCTGTTTGCCTATTAGAATGCCTTTTTGACTTTCCTTTTCAACTACAACTTCAGCCTGAATAAAATCCTTATGGCCTTCTTTTTCCTTAAAATCAGGAATCAGCACCTCGCAGCTATATGGAACTTCTTCCATGTAAAGCTCAAATATCTTTTCCCTGATTATTTCGCTTACAAAGAATCTTTCGTTTTCGTCAGACACAATATCATCTGGATATAACTTAGGCCCTTCCGGGAGGTTTTCAATAATAGCATTGAGCACAGAAGTAATGTTATACCCAAGCGAAGCGGATACAGGTACAATAGCGTAAAAGTTTTTGCTCTCTTCAAATTTATTAATTACGCTCTGCATATGTTCCTGTGTAGAAAGATCGGCTTTATTAAGCACAAGTATTTTCGGGCGTTTATTTTGCTCCAGCATTTTAGCTACTAATTCATCTTTCAATGTAATATCACCCTCTGGGTCGGATTGAATATCCACCATTAAAATGATTATATCGGCATCATGAACCGATAAGTCTATTTCATCAACCATCTTCTCCTGAAGCAAATATGCAGGGTCCAGTATGCCGGGCGTATCTAAAAATACTATCTGGTAGTTTTCATCGGAAAGTATGCCGAGTATTCTCTTCCTCGTGGTCTGGGGCTTTGGAGTTGTTATGGAAATTTTCTGTCCGAGTAAAGCATTCATTAAAGTTGATTTGCCTGTATTCGGCTTTCCTATTATAGTTGCGTATCCTGCTTTTGTATTTGCCATGTTTATATAATTCTTAGTTTAAAAATGAAGGATTAGAGTGACATCGGGGTTAATCCTGCAAAAAAATATTTATCTTATGTACAATTTAAAACAAAAACGGTTATCAAATGATAACCGTTATAAATATTTATAATAGGATGTGCGAAATCAATCAGCGGAGTTTGCTTAAATTTCTCCTGGATTGCCGCTGGTTTTCAAAGAATAAATACCCGCTGATTATAACACCAAAGGAAAGGATGGAACCGATAACCGAAATATTCTTCGGCGTCATTAATTCTTTTATTGAACCTGAAAGTACCGTAACAAAATTTACATAATTATTGAAATTCTGAACATCCTGTGTGCTGCCGCCCGTGCTATGAATGCTTAAGACAAGCAAATAACCTATAATCCCTGCGATTATAATAAAGAATACAGAAAAAACAGAGAATACAAAAAATCTATCCTTCTGAGCATATTTAGCTTCTTTTTGCACTTTGGACATAACTAAAGATGTAAAATCGTCAGGCAGTTTAAAAGCTTCAAGCCGGCCAAGCTCACTGTGTACTTTCTGAAGCATTGCCAGTCTCAGCCTGTCATGTTCGGAATTTTTAAGCCGTTCCCGGATTTCATTTAGTTCGGTTCCGTTAAGTTCGCCGTCTAAATATTTATTTAATATTTCATCATTAAGCTCAATCATAATAATTCCTCAGCGTAATTATTTTTTATAAGCTGGTCTCTTAAGGCATTCCTGGAACGATGCAGCATAACCTTAATATTTGCAACGGAAGTTTCCATTGCCTCGCTTATTTCTTCGCAACTCATATTATCAAGATAATACATACTGATAACAGAAGCGTATTTCAACGGAAGTTCATCTATTAATTTATGTAAAAACTTTGAAGAATCTTTTTGCTCAGTACCTCTGAAATCATAATCGCTTCTTATTTCCAGATGATCATCAATTGAGGACATTTCAACCTCAATTTTCCTTTTCTTGGCAGACAGCCTTGTTAAGGCTGTATTATATACAATCCTGTAAAACCAGGTAGAAAATTTAGATTCCTGCCTGAAATTGTCTAATGATTTAAAGGCTTTCAAAAAACAATCCTGAAGCACCTCTTCCGCTTCCATTTCATTCTTCAGCATTCTTACAAGCAATGAAAATGCTTTATTCTTGTATCTGTCAATAAGAATTGCATAATCCGATTGATTGCCTTTTTTTACAGACTCGATTATTTCTAAATCAGTAAGGTTTTTCATCTTAAATATTAAGACTCCCTTGACTGCTAAAAGGTTACAGAATTTTTTAACTCAGGATTAGTCTATTTTATATAATTTTCTAATAATTTAAGATATAGACTAACAAAACTAAATGCAATCGCTTATTTCTACTGTAACCTATTTTCAAATATCTTTGTCTTAAGAATTAGAGACAAGAAATTCTTGTTGCCGGAATAAGAAAACATGAACTTGTTACCTTTGATAAGAAAGTTTAGTCATAACGATCAGATATAATCTGAAAGGAGAATTAATATGGAACCCGCAGTAATTGGAGTATTTGTACCAATCGTATTATTTTTAGTAGTAGGAATGGTAATGGTTTCGGCTCATTATTTTAGATACAGAGAAAGGCAAATGCTGATTGAAAAAGGCCTTGACGCCCAATCAATTAAAGAATTCTTTGAAAACAAAAAGTCGCCTTATGCATTAATGAAGATAGGTATCATAGCCATTGCATTCGGAATCGGCCTGGGAATAGGCATGGCACTGGAAGATTATACTTATAAAGACTATTGGATACCTTTTGCGCTTTTTACATTTACAGGGATAGGGTTTGTATTGGCAAATGTAATTGCCCAAAAGTTAGAAGCAAAAAACAGCAAGTAAATATCAGGGGCTGCCTGAAGAGCATATTAAAGATTAGAAATTCGTTTAAACTTTTCAGACAGTTTCCGATTCTTTTGATGATAAATTAAAATGGGAAACAAATTATGAAATCAATGCTAACAGCAGCACTATTACTCCTCTTAATTAATCCGTTCTTAAACGCACAAAATGACAGCGCTGCTGTTAATCCACCGGATTCTCTAAGCCACTATGAGAATGATGAGTGCGCTAATTCTTCTTTTAATCTCGGTTATAATAATGATGGGATCTGTTTTGGAAATTCTGCAAGGCATAACGGCATAAGGCTGAATATTGTTGACTGCGGTGTGAAAGAAGTAAAAGGTATAAATATTACTTTCTGGAAAGGTGAAGAAAAAACACTTGAAGATTTCAGGATGTCCGGAATATCTATCGGCGCAATGCCGTGTGTAGGTTCTTCAACAGGAATAGCAATAGGTATTGCAGGCGTCGTAGCAAAACAGCAGTTAAGCGGAGTAAATATTGGCGGACTGGCATTGGTTTCCGGCGGATCAATTACGGGAATTAATTTTGGAGGGCTCGCTTGTGTTTCTCAAAAAGACATGACC
>JARLHB010000452.1 GCA_031292465.1 Ignavibacteriaceae bacterium | reverse complement strand
TCACCCCTCTGGGGTTTTAATATTTTCTGTTTTACATTTGCACTACAAGCATTCCACCCCTACCGGGGCTAAATAAATTACACTAATGTATCATTTTACAAAAGGATATCTTTTATTTTTCTATTGCGAACAATGGTTTATTAAATATTTTACCTTTTCGTGGTTGATAGGTACAATATAATAACGTAATTGTAATAATTATTAATAATCAAAAGAAGTATAACTAACTATGTTAAGATTATTCAAAAAATCGGGAAAAACTTCGCCCATAACTATCAGTTCTTTAATAATTATTTTTATCGGAATATTTTCATTAATGATGCTTCTGATATGGAATAATAACCCTCCCGTCAACGATGAGAAAAAAATATATTATGTAGATAATATTTCCAGTTCCCACAAGCATGTAATAGACAGGTTTAATCAGATTCATAAAGGGGAGATAAAAGTTGAAGTCATAAACCTGTCGTTTGAAAAATTCTCAACAAATGAAAGGAAGGAACTGTTAGCAAGGTATTTACGCAGCAAGAATGATAAAATTGATGTTTTCTCAGCAGATCAAATTTGGGCGCACCGTTTTGCGCGGTGGGCAGAGCCATTGGATAAATACTTTAACGGAAACGACAGGAAAGCAATTCTGCCTAACGCTTTGCAGGCTTGTTTATATAAGGATCAGTTGGTGGCCGTTCCGTTTTTTATGGATATCGGTTTAATGTTTTACAGAAAGGATATTCTTCAAAAATTACCTGACTACCAAAATATAGAAAAGGAACTGAACGAATCCATTACCTGGGAAAAATTTATAAAGCTCGGAGAAAAATTTAAAAACAGCAAAAACCCGTTTTATACTTTTCAGGCCGATAATTATGAAGGTTTAATGTGCAGCTATATAGAACTGCTTGAGAATCAGAATAAATCATTATTCGAAAACGGTAAAATACAGTTAACCTCACAGGAATCGGAAAAAGCATTAAATCTGCTGGTTGACCTGGTTAATAAATACCACATTTCTCCGCCGAATGTTACAGAGTTCAAAGAAAACAACAGCTATCATTACTATATACAGAACGACGGTTTATTTGTAAGAGCGTGGCCGAATTTTCCGCGGGATTATACATCAATATTCGGCAAAGATCCTAAAATGAATGAAATAGTAAAAGTACCTATGCCGCATTTTTCAGGATATAAACCTGTTGCAATTACAGGCGGATGGAATCTTATGATTTCGAAATATTCCAAACAGATTCCCGAAGCGCTGGAATTTGTTAAGTTTTTAATGAGCGAAGAGGCCCAAAAAATTATGTACGAAGAAGGCGGATTTCTACCGACAAATAATTCTATTTATAACGATACTTCATACACCTCAAAATATCCGGATTTAAAATTTTATAAGAAATACCTGCAGGATGGTATTCACAGGCCGTACTTAGTCGATTATACAAGAATATCAGATGTAATAACCCATTTTATCCAACTGGCAATTAAGAAAGAAATTAGTGTTAAAGATGCCCTGCAAAGAGCGCAGGACTTAATTAATAATGAAAAATTTAATATAAATTAAATAATATTTTAAAATGAAAATATTTGATAAACTTAAAAAGTACAGATTTGAAATAAAGCATCTAACCGTACTGTTTGCAATATTAATTGTTTTCCAGGTTATCCTTTCTTTTATACATAAGGCGTCTCTTCAAAAGCTGCTTATAAGCACACAGGAGTGGTACCAGAAAGATTCGGCGGAACGGCTTGCAAATATTACATCAACATCGTTCGAACTTTTATATGAAACAATCAGGTCAAGATCCAATTTAAGCGAACCTGAGATAAGAAAAGTAATTCAGTCATTTGATATAATATTAAGCCAGCAGCTTCTGGAAAAGAATGTTGAAGAAATTTGCATACTTGTTTCACGGAATAATAAAATTTATGCTATAGATGACGGGCGGGTATTATATAACTTTCTGAGTAATGATACCGATGCAGTGCCAAGCCCCGAAAAACCGCACCGTGAAGCAATTAAGTTATATAAAAGCATAAAGAATGATTTACAGAATAAAGAGGAAATTCAGAGCATATTAGAGAATAAACAAACGTTTAATTTGTTCATTCCATTTGTACCACGCGGGGAATATGTAGGGGCGGTTTATATGAAAAACACTCCTGACTTTGGTTTTATTTCAAAAGAAATAATTTCAAATTATGACGAGACAACTTTAATATATTCATCGCTGATATTACTCGGATTATTAGCAATGTATTTTATTTCGTCATATACGGTAAGGGAAAGAGATGATGCGCAAAAGCTTTTGTTCAATGAGCATCAGGAACACCTTACACAGCAGATCATGCATGAAAAAGAGTCATTATTTACTAAAAGAATTTATCATACTCACCATAAAGCCGAAAAAGTAATGGGCTTTATAAAAGAGGATTTGCGTATATTGTCTGCCGAAAATATAGAAGAAATAAAATACAGGGTTACAAAATATTCGAATTTTATTTCGCGCGTAATATATGATATGAAGTGGTTTGATCCGCCGCTGCATACCATACGGGCGCTAATATTTAAAACTAATTTAAATGAAGTTATAAGGTTTATTGTTGTAAATATCTTTCAGAAGATATCAAATGCGGCTGATTTGTATAAATTTAAAATAAACCTTGATGAAAATGTGCCCGTTGTACATATAAATGAATTTGTTGTGTGGGAAATTATTGAGCCTCTTATACAAAACAGTATAGAGCACGGAGGTTCAGAAAATCTGGTTATAAATATTGCCACAAAATATGATGCCGATAAGAAACAGACGAATTTAACCATATCGGATAACGGCAAAGGCATAAGGCCGGATTTGCTGGAAGAAAATGCTGAAGGCATAAAAAGAATATTTCTTGAAAATATATCAACAAAAAAAATAGATGAACAAAACAGCGGTTACGGGTGCTACCTGGCTTATCAGGTGGCTAAATTCAGGTGCGGCTGGAACTTAGACGCAGAAAATCTAACTAACGGGGGATGCAGGTTTATAATTACTATTAATCACTCTTAAGGCAAATGTTATGGTTTACAATAAAGTTATAAAATTACTTGTAGTTGAAGATGAAGATTATGATATCCGGAGAATTAAGAACACATTAAGTCTTTTTGCAGATTCGATACAAATTCAGGATGTAGTATCGTCAGGGCCGCATGCACTGGATTTATTGAGAAATAACGAGAATCACTACGACGTTGTTATAATGGATTATCAAATAGCGGGCGGATTGATGGGTGAAGAACTCATCAGGAAAATAAAAGAAATTATTCCGGCGCTTCAAATTATTGTTATTACCAAAATGACTATTAACATTACTGATTTTAATTTTGCAAATAGGCTGATGAAAGCCGGAGCATTCTGGTATTGTACAAAATACCCGGGAGATATTGAAGACTTTATTTATCAGCCTACCGATTTTATTCTTAGCATTTATAATGCTTACGAGAAAAAATTATTGGAACAGGATAGAAATAGATCCAATAGAAAATTATCTAAAAATATTGAAGATATATTATTGCAGAAAATAATTATAGGCAGGTCTAAGCAGGTTGAAGATTTAAGAAGCAAAATAGATAAATATGCTCAGAATAATGCAAATATTTTAATAAGCGGCGGATCAGGGACAGGAAAGGAACTTGTTGCTGTAAATATACATTATAAGAGCCAAAGAAGATTTGAAAATTTTGTAGCGATTAACTGTGGAAGCCTTCCGCAGGAATTAATCGAAAGTGAGTTATTCGGTTACGAAAAGGGCGCTTTTACTGGCGCTAATTCAAAAAAATTAGGATTGTTTGAAGTAGCAAATCACGGAACCGTCTTCCTTGATGAGATAGCTGACCTGCCGTTACAGGCACAGGTTAAACTGCTGCGTGTAATTCAGGAAGGCGAAATAGAAAAAATAGGCAGGACGGATAAAATAAAAGTCGATGTAAGAATTATTGCAGCAACAAATAAAAACCTTGCACAGGAAGTTGTAGATAAAAGATTCAGGGAAGATTTATATTACAGGTTGAATGTTGTGCCGATAAACGTACCTTCATTAAAAGACAGGCCGGAAGATATTCCGCTTTTAGTAGATCACTTCTTAAATGTATTTTGCTCTGATCTGGGTAAGTCTAAACACTCAATTGATGAAAAAGCAACGGAAATACTTCAGCATTATGACTGGCCCGGGAATGTAAGGGAGTTAATTAACGTTATACAAAGGTTGTCCATTATTGCAGAAAATGTAATTACTGCATCAGATGTAAATAACGCATTAATCTCGCTTCCAACCCTTCGCTTCCTGTAGTAACAAGATGGTTCTTATCGATTGTATGTATGTACTTTGCTGTAGAATCTATCCATGAATAGTATTCTTCAAGAAATTTCCT
>JARLHB010000451.1 GCA_031292465.1 Ignavibacteriaceae bacterium | reverse complement strand
TCCGCATGACTTATGCTTATGCAAGTACAGATAAGCAGCAGAACATCGGCACAGACCCGAATGTTATCTTCCAGACAACAAATACGGCAGTGCAGTTAAAGAACAGTTCCGGCAGCCTTATGGATCAGGGTACTGTTCAGTATTATGCAGGCGCATGGCGGGACTTCGGTACAACCACAAGCGGAGTAGCCAATAAAGAACTGCTGCCAAACACATACAGCTTCCGTATGTTGTATGCTTATGCAAGTAATGATAAGCAGCAAAACATAGGTGCAGACCCGAATGTAATATTCCAGACAACAAACGCTGCAGTGCAGTTAAAGAATAGTTCAGGCAGCCTTATGGATCAGGGTACTGTTCAGTATTATGCGGGCGCATGGCGGGACTTCGACACAACCACAAACGGCGTTGCTAATAAAGAACTTCTGCCAAACAGCTATAGTTTCAGAATGACCTATGAATATATCTCAAAGGATATTACACATAATATTGGCACATCAAATACGGTTAATTTCTCAACAGTATTATGCACAGTAAGCGTAAAAGATTCCCAGGGCAATTCCATAAACAACGCAGATGCAAAGTACTATGCCGGTGCCTGGAGAGAAATAGGTTTAACATCAAACGGAATTATAATAAAGGAACTGCTTCCTGCAAGTTTATCATTCAGGGTAATTTCAGGAACCACACAGAAGGATAAAACGCAGGATTTATCAACCGGCAGTACTGTGGAATTTACTCTGCCGTAAAAGAAAATAATAATTTATGCAATAAATAAATTATACGGGGTTTAAAAAATGGAAATAAGAACAAAATATTTAACCGCTATAACTGCTGTAATATTATTTACAGCATATACAACGTATCCGCAGACGGTATATAAACTGCCGTTTGCCTCAACAAATAACCGTGTGGAACTTACGGTGTCCAACACATCATCCATAACAGCAAAAAATGTAACCGTAACTGTTGATTCGGTACCATCATGGATTAAGATGAAGGAAACTACTGTATCTATAGGGGAAATGGCATCCAAGGCGGAAAAGGAGGTAACATTCAACTTTGAGGTTGATAAGAAAGCCCCTGTCGGCACGGAAGGAGTGCTTAAGTTCAGGATAGTCAACCTTTCAGCGGCCAAAACCACAGAGCAGTGGAACAAGGAGATTAAGGTAACGGCAGGCGCACCTGATAAATATGAACTGTTCCAGAACTATCCCAACCCGTTTAATCCTGCAACAACTATAAGCTACCAGTTGGCATCAGACAGTAAGGTGACAATAAAGATATATGATATACTCGGCAGGGAAGTGTCAACATTGTTTAATAATGAGCAGAAAGCTGGATATTATGAAAATAAATTTAACGCAAATAATATTGCCAGCGGTATGTACATATACAGGCTTACGGCAAAAAGCAACGATGCCAAATCGCCGTTTGAATACAGTTCAATAAAGAAGATGATGGTATTGAAATAATCCTTAGGACGAAGAGGGCTCTTCGCCCTTTAATAATTATGATAAAACCTCCGGCGTTAAGGAAAACGCCAGAGGTTTATTATTATTTAATAGAATATCCGCCGTCTATAATTACATTTGAACCTGTAATCCATTTTGCTTCATCACTAAGCAGGAAAATGGCAAGGTTGGAAACATCTTCAACGCTGCCTACTCCCAATGGATGTTGGGATTTCATATTATCCGCATTGCCGGGGAACCTGGCATTAATTGCTTCGGACATTTCGGTAGATATCCACCCGGGAGTAATGGAATTTACCCTTATGCCTTTTGGCGCCAATTCCAGCGCAAGTGATTTTACCGCGCCTATAACACCGCTCTTGGCTGCTGAATAAGCCGTAAAACCAATTTCGCCTTTAATACCTGCAACAGAAGCAAGCATAACATGACAGCCGTTTTCAGCGGAAACTTTTTTGGAAGTTGCATCCCTTATCATTTCAATTCCGGCATACAAGCTGGTTCTTATTATTTGTTCCGCATCATTCCAGTTAAACGCTCTTAGCGGGGTAAATTTATTAATTCCTGCACAGTGTACGCTGCCGTTTATTTTACCGGATTCTGCAAACTGCTCTATGTTTATTTTTAGGCTTTCAAAATCGTTAATATCAAAGTTAGCAGGAACAATATTATCAGGATACTGCTGTTTAAGCTCATCTGTACGTTCTTTCCTTCTGCCTATAGCCAGTACAACTGCACCTGCCTTTGCCAGATCCGCTGCAACCTGGCGGCCTATGCCCGAAGTTGCGCCGGATACAATGTAACGCCTGCCGGAAAAATCAAATTTAATATTCATAAATTAACCGGAATTATTGACTGATACTTTAAATTAAATGAATTTTATATTCATGTAGATTACTAAATACAAAGTAATATTATCGTTTTATAAATAATAACGCAAGCCCTCATAACAGGTTGATTCTATAATGATTTAATAACTATCTTTGTATAAATAATGTTGTACCGTAATGCCGCGTGCTGAAGATATTCTTAAAATGAAATAAACGTCTCATATTTAGGCTCATAATAAGAAAAAAACATAAAAACAGGCGTTTATGTAAAATGGTACAATAATTGTATCTTTAATTAATCAAATGATTTTTTATTTTATACATAATACGATTAACGATTCCTTTTGCCACATATCGCGGATGATATGTCTTTCTATATTTAAAATGAATACTCTATTTTCTTAATGAAAGGATGAACTATGATAGAAAACAAAATAAACAGACCGGTTTTGTTAATAGGGTTTACATTATTGTTTGTAATTGTATTGGCGCATTTTTTTAACGGCGTTACAATTTTCGGATATACAATAAAACCGGTAGATTTATTTTCTGATATTAAACCGGATTCCCTGGTAAGCCAGAATTCAAATCAGATAAAAGATAATAAAATTACTTCAATCCAGAATAATAAAGAAGATTATGCAGCCGGCAATCAGGAACTTAATGCTTCTTCTTTGACGGCAAGTGTGGATTATGATTTAATAAGCCGTTTATTGAACAATAATAATCCAAATCAAAGTAATACAGAATATTCACCGCAACCGCAGGGAGTTGCAAATACAAATGTACAGATTGCCGGTAATTTGGACCAGATGAAATACTTCTTTGATGCGCTTAGAAATTCCAAGAATGGCAAGGTGAGAATAGCTCATTACGGTGATTCAGGAGTTGAGGGTGATGCTATTACTGCAGATATAAGAAAAACAATGCAGAGAGAATTTGGCGGAAAGGGAGTGGGATACCTGTCCATTACTTCTCAGGATATTACATTCAGAATAACAACAAAGCAGTCATTTTCAAATAATTGGAAAACAGTTTCAGTATTAACAGCCAATCCGCAGAATTTGCCTCTTGGCATAAGCGGTTTTGTTTCAATTCCGCAAGGCCAAAGCTGGGTGGGATATGAAACTACCGGATGGGATTCGCAGATAAAATATTTTAGCAACGCCAATTTATTTTACAGCAACGCGAAAAATTCTTCAATTAAATATTCATTTAATAACGGTTCGGAACAAAGCGCCGGTTTAAAAACCGGGAATGATATTAAGGAATTAACACTTTCCGCGCCGGGCGGAAGCGCTACAAGTGTTAAAATCTCTTCTACTATGGCAGACCAGGCGTATTTTTACGGTGTCAGCCTTGAATCAGGCAACGGCATTTATGTTGATAACTTCCCATGGAGAGGGAATACGGGGCTGGGCTTTTTAAATGTTCCCGAATCTTCTATGAAGCAGTTTAGTAAATTAATGAATTATAAATTGTTTGTTTTAATGTTCGGCGCTAATGAAGCAAGTTTCAGTTCCCAGGATAATACATGGTATGCTAACCAGATGGTAAAGGTAATAAATAATCTTAAAGCTGCTTTCCCGCAATCAAGCTTTTTATTAATTACAGTCGGTGATAAAAGCGTTAAAAAAGGGACCAGGTTTGTTACTGATCCTAACATCCCTCTTCTTATAAAACTTCAGCAGGGCATAGCCGCACGCACAGGAATTGCTTATTGGAATTTATTTGAAGCTATGGGCGGTACTAATGCAATGGAATCATGGGTTAAATCTAATCCGCCGCTTGCTTTGATGGACTATACCAACCCTTCATGGCAGGGAGCTTCCCGCATAGGCCAGATGATTGCCAAAGGGATTGTAGATGCATATAGAAATTATAAAAAGTAATTATATAAATATTGAGGAAATAAAATGATATCTGACAGGTTAAAAAATATAATTCTTAAAGAATTGAATCTTGAAAGCTTTGATTTTAAAGAGGATACCACTGCCAACCAGGTGCCGGGCTGGGATTCTTTTAACCATATCAATGTAATACTTGCCATTGAGAAGGACTACAACGTCCATTTTAAAGGGCTGGAAATTTTGAAGGTTAAAAATATCGGAGAGCTTCAAAAACTTATCGATTCAAAAACTCAAAATTAGTTTGCTTTCCTTATATAAATAATAAGGAAGTATTAGTTAACTAAATTATTATAATTTTTAAGTGAAGAAGAATGTTTTCTTATATAGATTTTCATAAACTTTTACAACTGTTTGTGTATGATCCGCAGGATCATATTTATTTTAGTACAAGCCTTTTCCTTTTTCTGTTTTTTGCATTGCTTATTGTTTACAGGCTGTTTGCAAAAAGCAGAAATGCCAAAATATATACTTTAATATTCTTTTCACTTTTCTTTTATTATAAAAATTCAGGTTATTTTTTCCTGCTATTATTCTTTTCAACATTTCTAAATTTCTATTTTGGCAATTGGCTTTACAAAACAAAATCGCAGGCATTTAAGCGGTTTTTATTCCTCTTTGCATTGATAGTCGATTTAGGGCTGTTGGGATATTTCAAATACACTAATTTTTTTATACAGATATTAAATGACCTGCATTCCGGTAATATTCAACCTCTTGATATTCTGATGCCTATAGGCATTTCTTTCTTTACATTTAAAGCAATGAGTTATGTAATAGAGCTTTATATCGGTTCTATGGAACCCACAAACAGCCTGCGCGACTTTTGCCTTTATATGTTTTTCTTTCCCAATACTCTTATGGGGCCTATAGACAGGGCAGCTAAATTCCTGCCGCAGATTCAAAGCGAAAACGTAATTACAAAAGAAGATATAGGGCGTGCTGTATTCCTAATTATTTGCGGATTATTTAAGAAAACCGTAATTGCTGATTATATCGGGTTAAATTTTGTTGACCGCATCTTCCAGGTGCCGTTAAAATATACAGGAGTAGAGAATCTTTTAGCTACTTATGCTTATTCTATGCAAATATACTGCGATTTTTCCGGCTACACAGATATGGCAATAGGCATAGCACTGCTTCTTGGCTATAAAGTAATGGATAACTTTAATGTACCGTTTATCGCTACCAGTATTGCTGATTACTGGAGGCGCTGGCATATATCGCTGTCCACCTGGCTGCTTGACTATATGTTTAAACCGCTTCAAATGAGCTTTAGAAGGATGAGGATTTACGGAAGCGCGCTTGCTATATTCCTTACTTTTATTGCCGTGGGTTTATGGCACGGCGCCAACTGGACTTTTTTAGCATTCGGACTTGTACACAGTACTTTTATGGCAGTTTCGCTTATAACGTTAAAGTACAGGAAAGCATTTTATGATAAGGTAGGGTTAAGCGGAACAAAGACTTTAAAAGTTTTCCAGATTTTTATAACATTTCATTTATTATTAATAGGGGCAATTATATTCCGTTCGGATTCTATTCCAACGGCAATAAATGTATTCCATCAGATATTCACCTTCTTCCACGGCGCTGTATTTTTCCAATGGATTGTTGGCTACCAGAAAGTATTTATACTTGTACTTCTTGGTTATGTACTTCATTTTATACCAATATCGGTTGATAACAGGGTACAAAAAATGATAACTAAATCACCATTAATTGTGCAGGCCCTTCTTATTGCAATTATGATAATAGTTGCAGTGCAGGTGCAGTCAGCGCAGTTACAACCGTATATATATTTTAGTTTTTAAAAATCGAAGGATGTAGATTCTTCGATAAATTTATTTAACGTAAGGCCCAAGGTATCTTTTACCGTTAAGGTGGATTAGATGCGTGATGTTATCGGCAACCCAAATATCTGTTTCCCAGGCTATATCCTGAAAATATTTTAATAAAGTCTTCTTATCAGGAAATGCGGTAATAAGTACTAAACCTGCTTTACTCTTTGAAAATAACTCTTCCAATTCTATCTTTCTTTTAGGATTTATTGGGCCATGACTTGTAACAGCTTCAATTAGAATAAGCCATTTCTTCTTTGTATCATAAACAATTACATCAGGCATTTTGCCGTGCTCATCTTTAATTACAATACCAAGTTTTTTAAGTCCATTTTCGTCAAAATGTTTCCATTTGGATTTTGTATCGCCAATCACTGCTGTCCCGTTAAAAGTCGAATAAAAACAATTGGTTATCGGGACAACAGTTTTGAT
>JARLHB010000450.1 GCA_031292465.1 Ignavibacteriaceae bacterium | reverse complement strand
GTGGCAAGAATGCCTGCAAATAATGCAACGGAAAGTGTTGCCGGAACAATTTTTATTGCTCCTGTTTTTATCTGGACGTTTGTAATTTTATTTGTTAACATAATGCCGAAAATCATCAATATAAGAATACCGCCTATATAAACAACAACTTGTACTACGGCGATAAAATCAGCTCCCAGAAGTGCATAAATGCCGGCAACTCCGAAGAATGTAAACAGCAGATAATATGCCGAGTGGATTATGTTTCTGGTTGTTACCACAAAAAATGCCGATAAAACCGTTATCGCTGCAAATAAATAAAATATGATAGAATACATAGACATAGTTTATTGTTCCTTAGATGCATTTGCCGGCGGCGTAGCAGCAGCGGCTTTAGCTGCTTTTTCTGCGGCCTTCTCGGCTTCAAAACGTGCATAGTTAGCTTTCTTCTCTTCGGCTTCTTTTGGTGTAAGTATAGAGAAGTTGTAAATTAAATTAGACCTTTCATACTCCGAAAATTCATATATATCCGTCATATAAATACATTCCGTAGGGCAGGGGAAAACGCAAAGCTGGCAATAGCAGCATTTTGCAAAATCAATAGTGAAACTGGTAACCCATAGCGCCTTCTTTTTACCCTGGGAAGTTTTCCCTAAATCTTCCGTAGGCAGGCCCTTTACCGTATCAACTGTTATGCATTCCACCGGGCATGCACGCGCACACTGGTCGCATCCTATGCAATCATCAAAATTTACATAAAGGCGGTTTCTTTCCCTGTCCGGCAGCTTTGGCTTTACATCAGGGTACTGAATGGTAACTGCAGGAACAAACAAATGCTTAAAGGTAATTTTCATACCTATAAAGATTGTTGCAATAGCAGAATATATATTTTTAAAGTATTGAATCATTTTGTTATATCAGAGTTATTAAACCAATAATGATTAGGTTGACAAAAGCCAGTGGAATTAAATATTTCCAGCAGGTATTCATCAGTTGATCCACACGTAATCTTGGCAAAGTCCATCTTAACCACATTTGAACAAACACAAAGAATAATCCTTTTGCGGTAAACCAGAATATCTGCTCAATAGGAATGAGCCATTTTAATCCAATCAGGTTTCCAAGGTATCCGCAGGGTGACTGGTAACCACCAAAGAATAAAGCAGCAACTACCGATGATACTGCAAGCATATTTGCATATTCAGCTAAAAAGAACATTGCAAACTTCATCCCGGAGTATTCTGTATGATATCCTGCAACAAGTTCCGATTCAGCTTCAGGAATATCGAAAGGAGTTCTGTTTACTTCTGCAAGGGTACTAATGTAAATTATTCCAAAACCAAGTATCATAGAAGGAATAAGTAAAAACTTTGAAAGACTTGAACCCGGGCCGCCTAAAATCATCCAGTTCCAGAAATGCCCGGTTTGCATTTCGCTTAAAGTAGTTAGATTAAGCGTGCCTGTTACCATTACAATTGTTATTATTACAAGAATTGTTGGAATTTCATAACTTATTATCTGTGCAGCAGACCTCATTGCCCCGATAAGAGAATATTTATTATCAGAGGCCCATCCAGCCATTAAAATTGCTGCTACAGAAAATCCACTAACCGCAACAATAAAGAATACTCCAAGGTCCAAATTTGAGCCAATAAATACACTGGAGAAGGGGATTGCAGCAAACGCTGCGTAAGTGCCGACAAACATTAATACAGGTGCTATATTGAATAAAGGTTTATCAATACTGGAAGCGACAATATCTTCTTTTTGAAAGAGTTTTAAAATATCTGCAATTGTTTGTAATGCGCCGTGCCAGCCAACCCTCATCGGGCCCAAGCGGTCCTGCATGTGAGCGGAAACTTTTCTTTCCCACCATACTGCAAATAATGCATAGGGAAGTATGAAGATGAACAATGGAAGCAGGCTTTGTATTAAAGCTGCAATCAGATCGCTACCAAATAGTTTACTAAAAAAGTCGTATGTCATCTATCCACTTCTCCTAATACAATATCAATGCTGCCCAGTATTGCAATAACATCTGCTATCATGTGGCCTTTGCAAAGCTCATTCATAATGCCCAGATGCACAAAAGAAGGGCCTTTTACCTTAACTCTGAACGGGTTGGGAGAGCCGTTACTTATAATGAAATAACCAAGTTCGCCTTTAGGGTTTTCAACGCGTGAATAAACCTGTCCGACAGGCGGCTTGATCCTTTTAGGAATTGCAGAAGTTACATCGCCTTCAGGCAATTGTTCTAATGCCTGCTCTATTATTTTAAGGCTTTCTCCCATTTCCTGTATACGTATATAATACCTGTCCCAGCAGTCTCCAACAGTTCCCTGTAAACCTTTTCCTACAGGAATATCAAAATCGAATTTATTGTAAACTGAATATGTGTCATCTTTCCTTATATCCCATTCAAAACCACTTCCTCTAAGGTTTGGCCCGCTGATTCCGTAATTGATTGCGGTTTCCAATGGCAGAATGCCGACATTTGCAGTCCTGTCTATAAAAATCCTGTTATAAGAAAGAAGGTCATTTAATTCTTTAACTTTGGGTTTGAAGTAAGAAACGAATTCTTTTGCATTTCTTACAAAATCGGGATGCAAATCATGTGAAAGGCCGCCTACCCAAATATAGTTATAGAGCATTCTTGCGCCGCAAGTCATCTCAAATAGGTTTATAATTCTTTCACGGTCTCTAAAGCAGAACAGGAAAGGGGTAAAAGCGCCAATATCTAATCCATAGGTACCAACAGCAACAAGATGGGAAGCGATTCTCTGAAACTCACCCATTATCACTCTTATATATTCAACTCTTTCCGGTACCTGTATTCCTAGTAATTTTTCAACGGCTACAGCATAGCCAAACTCATTATACATAGCAGCAAGGTAATCCATCCTGTCTACATAAGGAATAACCTGGGGATAAGTCATTGCCTCTGCATGTTTTTCAAAACATCTGTGCAGGTAGCCAATATGCGGCTGTACAGACTTAATAATTTCGCCTTCAAGTTCAACTTCCAACCTTAATACGCCGTGCGTCGATGGGTGCTGCGGTCCCATATTAAGTGTCATATGTTCAGTTTTAAGAGCCATATCGTATATTTATTTTAATGTGAGATCAGTAATAACCGGATTCTCATTTATATTAGTTAATAAGGTACTTTCATCCCGTGGTAGAATTCAGGATTCTTATAATCTTTCTGTAAAGGGTGGCCTGCTTCCCAATCATAAGGCATTAGGATTCTTCTTAAATCGGGATGGTTCAAAAACTTAATACCAACCAGATCCCAAGCTTCACGCTCATGCCAGTCTGCATGATGCCATATAAGCGCAACCGATTCAACTTCAGGATTTTCTTTTGGCGCAGAACTTTTAAGAGTAACCTTGTGCCTGAATTCGGTTGATTCAAGGTGGTAATAAACGCTTAAAGTACTGCCTTCAATTTTAACAGCGCCGTTTTCATCTTTAACCTGTTTGCCGTTGGCATCATCAACACCGGAAAGGCACATAAGGCTGTTAAACTTTAATTCTTCATTGTCACGCATAAATAGACAAACTTCATTTATCTTTTTAGGTGCAATGGTAATAAAAGATTCAACCGGCAGTGTTGTAAGTAATTCGAGAATGGAATCGCCGAATTTTTCTTTTAGAATATCAAATATTTCCTGAATATTTTTCATGCTGTTTTCTTAACCAAAGATTCGTTTCTGATTTTTTCCTGCAGCTTTAATAAGCCTTCCAGTAAAGCTTCAGGCCTTGGCGGGCATCCCGGAACATATACATCAACAGGTATTACTCTGTCTACGCCTTTTAGTACATGATAACCGTGTTCCCAGTAAGGGCCGCCGCTGTTTGAACAACTGCCCATAGAAATAACATATTTAGGGTCGGCCATTTGCTCATAAATTCTTTTTATACGTGTAGCCATCTTTAAGGTGACAGTGCCGGAAATAATAATAATATCCGCCTGGCGGGGGGAGTTACGCGGTATAACCCCGAAACGGTCAAAATCATAATGAGAAGCAGAAGTAGCCATCATTTCTATAGCGCAGCAGGCTAATCCAAAGCCTACCTGCCATAATGAAGATAAACGGGACCAGTTAAGTAAATCTTCTAATGAAGTTACTACAATACTTTCTTTTGCAAATTGTTTGTCTAATAAACCCATAATTATAATTGTATTTTAATAGAAAATCGATAGTAAGTTTTCAGCACGTCTAAAAACCCAATGTAGTTGTAAAAGTACTCAAGCTTGTACCTCAACTTTTACTGTGGATGGTTCTTTTTTAAGAACAGGCGGAACAGGTTTTGGCCTTATCCATTCAAGATCACCTTTTCGCCACTCATAGGCCATACCGAGTCCCAACAGAAATAAAAATATTCCACCAATTAAAAATCCCTGTAAACCGAATTCTTTATAAACAAGCGCCCATGGAATCAATAAAACAATTTCCACGTCAAAAATCAGGAAGATAAGCGCGACCACATAAAATCTAAGGTTAAATTTTACCCACGGGGAGCCAATGGTATCCTCACCGCATTCGTAGGTCATTAATTTTTCCTTTGATGGTCTGGAAGGACGAACTAACTTCGCAGCTAAGATTGCACCAATAACAAATATTACTGATACAACCATGAAAACAAGAATTCTACCAAAATCTGTAAGCATTATATATTAAAATTTATTTTTAAAATTAAAATAAGAGTTTAGTAATGTCAAATAAATAAATTATTTTTTGTTAATTCATTTTCAGTGTGTTTATATTTTCAATATATATGCCAAACAGATTTATGGCGATTTCCACCTTATAAGTCCTTATGTTGCAAGATAATTATATAAAGATTTTCATATATAAGAACTATTTGCAATTTTATTTTCTCAAACGAGAGAAGACAGTCTGTTATCGGCTGTATATACTGCCCTGATTTATTTACCGCATTAAATGAAGAGAATAATTCTGCTATTTACACGATTACTATATAATAGTCATATGACAGGTTATAATACATTTTTGTACTTCCGGTTTACCGGATGCACGCTAAACTTAATAATTTAGGTTACAAACTTACAATTATTATTAAGTTATAAAAATTTATTTTTATTAAAAGGCTAAAAAGTTTAAGTTCAGGCAAAATATCCGGGCTGTTTTAGTAACCTTAGTTAATAATTATTCTTAAGAAGTTATAGTTTAATGTTTGTTTTAATTGATTATAACTTCGATAAAAATTATATTTTGCCGACGATTAAATAAAATGTGTATATATGAGACCCACTTTTGCAGAAATAAACTTAAATAATTTAAAAAATAATTTTCTTAATATAAGAAAGAAAGTCCGTAATGCTAAAATTATGGCTGTAGTTAAAGCCGATGCTTACGGGCATGGAGTTAAAGAAGTTGTAGATTTGTACAATTCCTTAGGAAATAAGAGACCGGAATATTTTGCAGTTGCTATATGCGATGAAGCTTTGGAACTTCGCAAGAATAATGTTAAGCAGCCTGTGCTGGTTTTTGACCCTTTTGAAAAAAGCGAAGCTGAAACAGTATTTAAATATAATATAATGCCTACTGTATTCAATAATTCTCATCTCGATATTCTATTGAAGGCAGGTAATAAGTTAGCTACAAAAAATTCAGCAGGAAAAAAGATTAAGGTTCACGTAAAAATAGATACGGGTATGAACCGCCTTGGGATAAATTCGGACGAAGCAGTTCCGTTTATTGAGAAGCTGAGTAAAAACGAGAAATTTTTAATTGACGGAATTTATACCCATTTTGCAACCTCAGATGATAAAGATAAGACATTTGCCAACATTCAGCTAAAGAGATTTAAAGATTTGTTGGATGAGTTAAAGAAAAGAAATATAAATTACGGCCTTGCACATGCTGCTAACAGCGGGGCGATTCTTGATATGCCTGATAGTTATTTTGATATGATCCGTCCGGGCATTTGCCTTTACGGCTATTATCCGTCTCTTGAGACTTCGGAATCAATAGAGTTAAAGCCGGTTATGTCGCTTATTTCCCGTGTTGCAAGTGTAAAAACTATCAGTAAAAATGATACCGTAGGTTACGGTCAGACATTTACCGCTAAGACAAGGACTAAAATTGTTTCCGTCCCGATTGGATATGCAGACGGCTATAACAGGAACTTATCAAATAAGGCTAAGGCTGTTATAAACGGAAAACAATATAACTTAATCGGCAGGGTTGCAATGGACAGGATTATGTTCAATGTAAAATCAGACGATGTTAAGGTTAATGATAAAGTTATTCTTATAGGCAAAGAAAACGGAGTACAGGTTACTGCATGGGACTGGAGCAAATTACTTGATACTATTCCTTATGAAGTTACCTGCAATATTAGTAAAAGGGTACCGAGAGTTTATAAAAAGTAAATGGATTTAATTAAGCAATATATTATACAAAGCCTTTCGGCAGCTTCAAATAACCTGCGATTAAGCACGGAGAAAATTGAAGTGGTTGCATTACTTCGTGAAGTAATCGTCCGTTCGGAGGACCTTCCCAATGATATAAAGCTTATGAAAAAGATTACGGAACTATCAACTCTTGCTATCAGGCTTAATGAGATTTATAATTACCTTACGCAGGGTCAAATAGACCTGTTTAAGCTTTCCGATAAATTTAAAGAGCATAGCCAGTTCCTTATTAAGGACCTGAGCCGCATGCTTGATACCGTGAATTCCAATAACTTTAAAAAAGCTCTCGAAAAATTAAATGAAACCCGTGAAGCAGAATCTTCCGCAAAAGAAGCAAATGAACAAAAGAAAGAAAGTTTAAGTATAGACCTTTCAAAAAGACAGCCGGATGAGAGTGTATTTGTAAAGTCTGAAACCGAGATTATAAAAGAAAAAATAATTCTGGAAGAAGATAAAGATGAGGAAAGCCTTTTTATTCAGAATTATGAATCGGAAATTTTAAAGCCTATTAAACCTATCGATACGTTATTAAAAGATTTGTTAAAGAATGAATATAATCCTGAAGACCTTTGGAATTATGCAAATCTGATGAAGACAAACGGAGAGCTATCGGCTAAAATAGGGTTTGAAATTATCTCAAACATGCACAGGATCCTGTCAAAATCGCTTTTGTTAATAAGGACACGGGAGCTTATGCCCGGAAGGGAAGTAGTAGAAGCTTTGCGTGCCTGCCTGATAGTGATTGTTGCCGTGGTAAAGGGGAAAGAAGTAGATATAACAAATTATCTTAACCGGGCAGAGGAATTCGGTAAGAAAATTCAGTCAATAAAAATTAAGGATACGATTTAAATGAAATTATACGCTGTTATTATGGCAGGCGGTATTGGTTCAAGGTTCTGGCCCCGTAGCAAAGAAAAAACTCCCAAGCAATTATTAAAGATTATCGGTGAAAACACCATGATACAGGATACAGTAAAAAGGCTTGGCGGTATTGTAGAAAACGAAGACGTCTATATTATTACCAATAAAGTTCAAAAGAATGAAATTATAAAACAGCTTCCGCAAATACCCGTTGAAAATGTTATTGTTGAGCCTTTCGGAAGAAACACTGCTGCATGTATAGGTTTTGCTTCTGTAATGATTGAGCAGAAAGCAAAAGACGGTATTACGATGATTCTTCCCGCCGATCATATAATAACCGATGTGGAAGAGTTTCACAGCACCATTAAAAGAGCGGCTAAATTTGCATACGAGTCCAAAGGGCTTGTTACAATCGGTATTAAGCCCTCTCGCCCTGAAACAGGCTATGGGTATATTCAGATAGATGAAAATGTTCATAAGGATGATATATTCAAAGTACTAAGCTTTGCTGAAAAACCTAATTATTCAACGGCAGTAAGATTCCTGGAAAGCGGCGACTTCTTCTGGAACAGTGGTATGTTTATCTGGCGTGTTGATGCTATTATTGAAGAAATAAAACTTCTTATGCCTGAACTTTATGAGGGGCTTGAGAAGATTAAAGGCGACATAAATTCAACAAAGTTTGAATCTACATTAACAAAAGTCTATGGACTACTAAAGAATATTTCTATTGATTACGGCATAATGGAGAAGTCAAAGAAAGTCCATCTTATAAAAGGTGAGTTCTCATGGAGCGATGTAGGAAGCTGGGAAGAAGTATATCAGCTTACACCTAAAAATGATGACGGCAATGCAATAGTAGGTAATGCGTTCACGCAGATGACAGCAGATTCGTATGTTTACTCGCCTGATAAATTTGCCGCAGTAATAGGCGTTGAAAATTTGATAGTCATAAACACAAAAGATGCCCTGCTTGTCTGCCGCCGCGACCAGGCGCAGGAAGTTAAAAAGATTGTTGATTACCTGAAAATAAATAAGATGAATGAGCATTTGTAGTTACTAATTCTCTTGGAATTAAAATATTATTAATAATGTTCTAACAAAATCGGCGCGTTTACCACCACAGGCTAAAGCCTACCCCTCCTTATTAAGGAGGGGATTTAAAAATAAGAAATATATTGTAATATATTTGTAAGAACTTTGTCCTTCCCCTCCTTGATAAGTCCGAAGGACTCTTACGGAGGAGGGGGTAGGGGAGGTCGGAGTAACCTATATGTTACATTAACCCAGAATATTTTACAACCCTATACAGTTTTATAAGTAATTTCAATAATAATAAAGCAACTATTTAAAAATGGTGAGCATGGAAAACCATAGATAAATTGGATAATTAGGCATGAAAATAATAAATATAATTATCATTGTATTGGGGATGCTAAATATTGCAATATTTATGCTTAATAGAGAATGGTTTATTAGTAAGAAATATTCTAAAATTATTATTTTTTATAGCATTATAACGTTCATATTGGGATATATATTAAAATATTTTAACATATGTCCAAAATTTATAATTCTTCTGAAATTACCGTTGTTAAATTTAATTACTTATCATTGCCTTCGATATGTTTTTTTGAGATTATTTAATAGGGAATTTAAAGATACTTATTTCACTACGGAAAGAGGTGTCTGGATGGATGCAATTTTTAATATTTTATTTGTAATGTCAATTTCGTTGTACATCATAATTATTTTCAAACATATGATTTAATGATTTTATAAATTATTATAATGATGATAGTCAAATAAATATTACCGGCAATGGGAATTATAGGCAATTGAATAATTCCGCATATTAAATGCCTAAAATATTTAGTCTAAAAATATAATTAATCATTCACATCACACCATATAAAACAACTTCTGTTTCGCTTCTACGAAGCTCTATCCTTTTTCTCATTTATTAATTTCTACTGATATTTCGCTGCTCCGCAGCTTAGGAATAACATTTGATGAACAAAAATGTCTCTTGCGTTTAGCCGCAGAGCGTCGGTATATCAGTAGTATCTAAAGAATAATAATATTCAAAGCTTCAGCGAAGCGACATAGAAATTATTAATTGATACCGGATTATTAAGGGAAGGGAGCAGTAATTAGCTATATATAATAACCTAAAATATTATTACAACCCTATTATAAACGGCCACTTGGTTTGGGAATTTTGGACAAAAGGTTTGGGAATTTAAACCCAACCAAAATGCCCTTTAATCACCATTTAAATATACTAGGAAATGGAATATAACGAATAATTCTTTTATGTTTAGCTAAAGCTTTGGAGGGATATGCTATGTATACCTACAATACAAAAGAATTAAGAGTTAAATATAAAGATACTCTTTCCTTATTAAGAAATTTACCACCTATAATTAAATCAAAGGCCACAAATTCGTTTCTCCTAGTCAAAGGCTTTGATGATTATTATGCTACTAAACAACAGGTCGCTGGAAAAGGATTAGAAAAAGTTCCAGTCTTACAAGAATATTGCAATAACAATCATATACCTATAAGTACATTTTACAGGTACCGTAGAAATTATTCTGTAAATGGAATCGAAGGGTTAAAACCTAAATATTATATTAAACATCCTTTTGAGAAGATAAGAGCAAAATATAAGAATAAGCCTATAACTTTAAATGCCCATAAAGAGGGGAAAAAATCAATTTCAATTTTTGATATTCCAGAAGTAATTAACATTATAGATAAAAGAGCTTTCAATATAGCATTCTATAAATATTCTTTATTCCTTCCTTTCCAAAGTAGTAATATGACCATTCAGGAGACTATAGAATTAAAGAATCGAATACTATTAAAAGAACATGTTCCATATCCAGGCGAAAAATTGATTTTTAGCAAGGGTTCTATTAACAATTATATCAACTTAATAAGACATAAGGGCTTTGCTGGTTTTATACCAGCACGTTCAATCACCCTTGGAAAGAATAATTCAGACACTATTTCTGTAAAATTAAATGTTAACAGAAATAATCCATTGCTATGTCTTGGTCAATTGAAGAATTTCATTCTTGATTGGAAGACTGTTCCTATACAAACAAAAGCTATTTCAGTTAAATTTTTGAATAAATACTTGCCCCTAGTAAAATCTGAAGCCTCCATATTTAAACCATTTCCCCTATTTAGACAATTAACAGAAGAAGAAATTGAAAAATTAATTGAATATAAAAAAGGAATGCATAAAAACAAGAGTGCAATGGCAACTGCATTATTAATGGCAAATGATAATATTTCCAAGTTGGAAATTTTAATGGTAGTTGGTAGGTCTGATAAGACTATCTATAGATGGATTAAAAGATTAAAAAAAGAGGGGATAAATTTCATTGAAGGTAAGCATAATTATGGAAAGGATAATGAAGAATATCAAAACCGGACAAGTGATTTAACAAAATTAATTCGACATCAACCAGATACTTTTAATATAAACAGGCCTTCGTGGGCTTATAATTCTTTAGCGATAGCTTATGAGAAAAAATATAAAACAAAATTGAGTCCTGCTACAATTGGAAGAGCTGTAAAAAAAATTGGGAAATGGGCAAGATCAAAG
>JARLHB010000449.1 GCA_031292465.1 Ignavibacteriaceae bacterium | reverse complement strand
GTCACTTCGGCAATATCAGAAAGCTTCACAAAACTGCCGTCATAACTCTTTGTAACAATAAGATTTTTCAATTCATCCAGTGAAGTAACTTTACCGGAAAGCCTTACCGTATACTGATTAAATGTGCCTTCTATTTTACCTGTCGGCAATTCAAGATTTGCATTACTAATTGCACTATATACCTGGCTAATAGAAATTTTATATGCGTCCAGCCTGTCTCTGTGAACATTGATTCTTATCTGCCTTTCATTGCCGCCGACAAGCGTTACCTGCCCAACACCCTGAATCTTTGCCAGTTGCGTCTTTATGTGTTCTTTTGTTAACTGGTATAGTTTAGTATCCGGAATATCAGCTTTAATACCAAGTTTTAGAACTGGAGTATCATCCATCGAAAATTTAGTAAGAGAAGGGGTTTTTACTCCGGTAGGCAGCGAAGAGAGAGTCTGATTCACTTTCCTTTGTGCATCTTCCAGTGCTTTATCTACATCGGCATTTGAAAGCAGCACCATTGTAATATTTGAGACACCTTCCTGCGAGGATGAGGACATATAATCCATATTCTCAAGTGATGAAAGTGCATCCTCCAACTTTTTTGTTACGGAGTTTTCAACTTCACTGGCCGATGCCCCTGTATATCTGGTTGTAACTGTTACAACCGGAATATCCATTTTGGGAAACATGTTATAGTTCAGCATTGTATAACACACAAGCCCCAGCGCAGTAAGTATTGAGAACACTATTACTACAAGAGTAGATCTTTTTATGGCTATTTGAGTAATCGACATTGCTTTATTTTCAATTGTTATTAATAATTTTTACTTGTTTATCATCTGAAAGGTTCACCTGTCCGTTTGTAATTACCGTCTGCCCTTCGCTTAGCCCGGCCAAAACTTCAAGATAATCATTATTCTGAACACCTATAGTAATCTTTTTAATCTTTGCCCTGCCGTTTTCTGCAATATAAACTGAAGCATCTTTTACACTGCCCTGTAAAGCGGTTCTCGGGATAAATAGCGCCGATGAATTGCCCGGAAGGTTTATATTAACGTTAACAAAGGTTCCGGCTTTAAGCATGTGTTTTGAACTATTTGTAATTTCAACTTCAACCGGATAATTATGTGAATCATCGCCCTTGGGGCTGACAAAACTAATTTTTCCTGCAAAAGTTTCCCCTGGAAACGCATCCGTTGTGATAACAGCTTTATCACCTGTTTTTATGTAATAAATATTAGCTTCGGACACATTAATTTTTACTTTTAGCTTTGAAGTATTAACAATATGTGCAATTGAAGTACCGGCATTTACATATGTACCCGTTTCAATCAGTTTTTGTGTTATGGTTCCGCTTATTGGCGCAGTTATCTTCGTATATGACAATTGTTTTTCAGCTTCTTCTAATTGAATGCGGGCATTCTCATAAGAAATACGGGTATCATCAAGTTCCTGCTCAGATGCTGTTCCACCCTTGAATAAATTTTCTTCCCGTGCTAAATCCTTTTTAAGTTTCTCAACGCTGATTCTGGCGGACTGCACTGCAAGCGCTTTCAGCTTATCATCAATTGTGGCTATTACGCTTCCCTTTTCTTTATTCTGCCCGGTTTCACAATTTAATGACGTAATCTTTCCCGCTATTTCAGCAGCTATATTAAGTTCGTGATCTGTAAATAATGTTCCTACCAGGCTGATATTTCTTTCAGCGGACATCCTTTTTACTGCCTGGGCACTTACACTAACCACGTTAATATTTACCTGGTTTTTACTTTGATTATTTATTTTATCGTAATTTGATTTTAACCTTAAAACTGCTGCCAAAGCTACAATTATAACGACTGCGATAATTAGTATTTTTTTCATAATTATATTATTTCAGATTGTTTATAAAATTCATTAGGCTGCCTTTGGATTTTTCTACATCCAAACGCGCTACATATAAAGTAAGTAATTTGTTAAAATAACTATTCTGGGCCTCCCTGTAAGAGCTTTCTGCCTGAATAAGTTCAAGGGACGAAGCCGCTCCCTGCTGAAATTCCAGTTGAGTATTATTATAAACGCTTTCCGCTAAAGCTAAGTTTTCTTTTTCGTTCTTTATATTATCGATGGCGTTTTTATACTGGATTTCATAGTTTGACACTTCGACCTTAATGCTCTGTTCCGTAAGCTTAAGATTCTCTTCTGCTTCCATTACATTTAACCTGGCCTGTTCAACTTTGGAAGTTCTCTGGAAACCGGAAAAGATCGGAACGTTCAATGAAAGGTCTATGTATGAACTCTGGTACCAGTTCTGTCCTGAATTAAACAATTTTAAATTATTATCCATCGCCTGAAAACTATAGTTAGCATCAAAGGTCAGGGTGGGGAAAAAATCCGCTATGTTTTTTTGCTTTTGAGCTTCCTGTATCTGTAAATTTGTTTTTTGCAGCTGATAATCAACACGGTTCTCAACAAATCCGTTTGACGGGCTTATGTAATCGTCAGTGCTGAAATCAACAAGCATAGTATCGGCCAATACTATTGCACTGTCAACCGGCATACCTATTTTAAACTTAAGTGTATTCAAGGATTGCTTATAGCTTAACTCTGTTTGCTGCACCTGCGATTTTGTATTATTGTAACTAACCCTGATTTTATCAACATCAACCTTTTTTACTTTTCCGTTACGAAATTTTAATTCTGTGGAAGCAAGCGATTTTTCAGAAGCAACCAGTGTAGCTTTATAAGAATCCAGTTCCTTTTGAATTATAAGCGACTGGTAATAAGCATTGCTTACATCATAAGTTGTTTGTTCAACTGTTTTCTGAATATCCTGCTGCTTTAACTGGCCGCTTATAGTTGCAGCTTTTAATCCTACCCAAAAGCCTGCGTCGAATACCTTCTGGCTTAATTTTACTGCTGCGGCAGTATTATATTGGACCCCGGTCTGTATCGGGATATAAGTTCCCGGCTGACCAAATAATGCCCCCGGCATTAAGGAAGTTGCAAGCTTAACATTATCAGTAATAGTACCAGTGGCGCTTATTTGCGGCAGCCCGGTACCTACCTGCTCTCTTACCTGTTCGCGTGCTATTTCTTTTTCATAATAGGCAATCTTAATATTCTTATTGTTATCATTCGCGTACTGAAGGCATTGTTTTAAAGTAAAAACCTGCCCGTTTACCGTTAATTGAACAATGAAAATACAGAGTGTGAGTAATTTAGTTTTTGTCATAATTATATATAATTGTTAAATATTATAACTTAGTTAGATTATTGTTTAAATTTTTTATTTATTCAATGCTATTTAAAAATCTTTCAATCATTTTAATAAAAAAGGCCTCTTCATCAATAGTTCTATCTTTCGGCGGAGGCAATTTTAACATAAGCAGCACCGAGATAGCTCCCTGTATTAGACAAACCCAGTTTGTCATATATTCCATAACAAGTTCTTCATCATTCTTAGCCAGTTCATGAAAGCATTTTTCTATTAATTCAAACTGTCTCTTCATTTTCTCATTCGGAACTACCCTCTCAAGGCTAAACATTAGCTGGAATAATTCCCTGTTCTCTTTTGCAAAGTTCCATTGTCTAAGGGAAATAGCCTTAAGAAACTCTTTTGAATTTATTTCATTTTTACGAGCACTTTCAAAACCGACATTTAATATATCAAACCCCACATAAACGATTTCTTTCATCAAGTCATCTTTATTTTCAAAATATTCATATACTATAGGCGGGGTATATTCTATCATATCTGCTATTTTACGTATTGTTACAGAATGCCATCCCTCATTCGCTGCTATTTTAATAGCTGCATTAATGATGTTCTGTCTTATTTCTTCTTTTTCTCTTTGCTTACGTTCTATATGTGTCATTATATTCTTGTTATATTTTCTAACATTGTTAGATTAAACTTATTCCAAAATAGTTTTAAAGTCAAATATTCAAATTTTCCTAAATTACATCAGTCTATATCTTCTTATTTAATAATATCTTATCCGAGTGTTAATAAAACACAGCCAGCCAAATGGTAACCTCATTTGGTGTTGTCCATTCCACACGGTGCTTTAAATGAGCAGGAATATTTATATAGTCACCCTGTAACAAGAGAACCGGTTTTTCTTCATTTTCAAACATAAGTTTTGCCTGTCCCTGCAAAACCATCACCCACTCATTGTCATCCTGATCGTACCAGAAATTTTCCGGCGAGGACTGCCCTTTTGAAATTATTCTTTCAATACGGACTTTATCCGAATCAAGTATCGTTTCAATTATTTCCATGGGTATTTCTTTAGGGATATTCCCTAAAAGATTATTCTTTGTTTCTACTTTCATATGATATTTATTAATAAACCCGTTGTTCGAAATAGAAAATAAGAGATATTCTTTTGCAAAATAATATATTATTGTAATTTTTTACCCGGGTAGGGGTGGAATGTTTGTAATATAAACGTTAGACAGAAAATATTAAAACCCCAGAGGGGTGACATGGTGTGCTGCACCATGCCGCATCTATGATGCTCTTTAAATTTAACGGGATATAATTCAGCTACAAGCATTTCGCGGCTATGCCGCTATCATTTTTAAGTACTATATTAGAATAAGGTACAAATGTTCATATTAGATAATGCAAAAGATATTTTAATTTCGAACAACCGGTTTAATAAATAAGTTTATAGCTTTTTTGCTCTAAGTTACATACTTATAGTTGTATTTTACAACTTTTTATAGGTAAATTATAAAAGGATAATATTTAAGTTAATAAAATCTGGATATGAATTATGCCGTGGAAGACTAATGTTTTGGAAAGCCCTAAATGTATCGAGATCGTATATCTCGGTAACGTAACTCCTGAAGAATTATACATGGCTCTTAAAAATTCTGTACTATTATCCAGAGAGAATAATACGATATTATTTCTTTCTGACTGCACAGATATGACCGGCGGGCATTCAGTAATTGATCTTTACGGGTTAATCGGGATGTTTGAAAAATTAAATATTACTACCGATGCAAAAGAAGCTATTATTATGAAATCATTGCAAAGCAGTGCGGATGAAATAAAATTTTATGAAACAGCTTGTAAAAACAGGGGCTTTAATGTTAAAATTTTTACCGGGCGTGAAGATGCAGTTGTCTGGCTTGCAGCACAAAATTAATTATAACAAACGTTTTGGAATATAATCTTATACTTAGAACTTTGTCCTTTGCACTTTAAACTTTTTATTCTTCCTTATAAATCCACTCGCCCTGTCTTTTTAATCTTTTATCAAGCCCATATTGCTTAAACAGGCGCACCATTTCCTTCTCGCTTCTTCTGGCATAATTTAAACCGGAAGCATTAGCAAGTACTTTCAATGTTATAGCTGCCACTGCTGAAGCATCAGATAAATATTTTATATTTACTTTATCAAAGGTATCGCCTCTTTCATGGTAGAACTGGTACATATTTTCATCAAGATGCGACTCAATTTCAAAAGTTGGTATGCCTGCAAACATAAATGACATATGATCGCTGTTGGTACCCGGCTTGCTTTTCACGCCGTCAGTAAGATTAAATCCGGCAAGTTCGCTTTTAAGCTTTTCAAAGAAAGGAACAAAATCATCAAAACCCATTACATTAAATCCGGTGGGAGTGCCTATCATATCCATATTTATCATAGCGGCAATACTGTCATCTTTATGCATTCGCATATAATTCTTAGAACCCCAGAGACCAAACTCCTCACCGTTGAACCAGACAAATTCAACGCTGTAATAATTATCGGGACTGTAAGTTTTTAGCAACCGTGCTG
>JARLHB010000448.1 GCA_031292465.1 Ignavibacteriaceae bacterium | reverse complement strand
TTTGATGATGAAGACAATATTTTTTCTTCAATCAGGCAGCAGGATATTCTTATTCATCATCCCTATCATTCATTTACACCCGTAATAGATTTTATCAAACAGGCATCACGCGATCCCGATGTGCTTGCTATAAAACAAACGCTGTACCGCGTGGGTTCGGATTCGCCGATTGTAAAATACCTTATAGAAGCTGCAGAGCTTGGCAAACAGGTTGCAGTTCTTGTTGAATTAAAGGCAAGATTTGATGAACAGAACAATATTTACTGGGCCAGGGAACTTGAAAAAGTCGGTGTGCATGTAGTATATGGATTAATTGGATTGAAAACTCATGCAAAGATGACGCTTGTTGTAAGGCGCGAATCGGACGGAGTAAAAAAATATGTACATCTTTCTACCGGCAACTATAACGCCTCCACCGCAAAACTTTATACGGACCTCGGCCTGTTTACCTGTGATGAGGATATTTGCTCTGATGTATCGGATATTTTCAATTACCTTACCGGATATTCAAAACAGGTAGAATTTAAAAAATTATTCGTTGCCCCTATAAACATGCGGGAAAAAATGCTTTCGCTTATTTCTAAGGAAACGGATAATGTTAAAAACGGCGGTGAGGGAAAAATAATAATGAAGCTTAATGCACTTGTTGATCCTATTATTATAAGTGCATTATATGAGGCTTCAAATACCGGCGTAAAAATAGATTTGCTTGTAAGAGGAATTTGCTGCCTTATTCCGCGGAAACCCGGGTTAAGTGAAAATATCAGGGTTATAAGTATTGTCGGCAGATTCTTAGAGCATACCAGAATATTCTATTTTTATAATAACGGCAATGAAGATATATATTTAAGCAGTGCCGATATGATGCAGAGAAACCTTGACAGAAGGGTTGAGACTGCTTTCCCTATTGAAAGCCAGAAAGCAAAAAATGAAATAATAAAAACCATTTTGCGGTTCTATCTTAAAGATAATGTAAAAGCAAGAGAACTGAATCCTGATATGAGCTATACATTTTTAGAGGGTAACGATAAAAAAATAGATTCACAAGAATGGCTGATGAGCCAGGCTATAAAATCTAACGGAAAATATGTAAAGCCTAAAACAAGCCAGTCCTGATTTTTATTGACACCGGTTTAAATTCTTTCTAATCGTTGTAAATTTTGCGTTAATTACACATTAAATTAAGAGTTCTAATAAAGTAGTATATATAATACTATGTTTTGGAATACTTTAAAACATTAAATGGCCAATTTTTATTTCCTTCTTTTAGAATAATTAGTTACTTTTACAACAGTATTTTTTAACAACTTAAAAGGCATGCAATGCGAGACTCTGACGAGCCTGGCGCTAATAATAATATTCAAATACATTCCCCCAGGGTTTAGCCGTCTACTATGTTCATGGTTCATCTCCCGGGGATAAAAATATCAGGAGGTGACAATGAAACAAATCTTCATTATTCATCCATTTATTAAAAGTTATCAGTCCTTTTCCATTAGGATTGTATCATTAATTTTACCGATTATTCGATAATCCAGGAAGAGGAACATTTATGGCTAAATCCATCTTTTCGAAAATTTCTCCTTCAATCTTTACAAAAGAAGCCAAAACACCGCATAGCGCTACCAATGATGAAAAACTTTTAATCGACATTTGTAATCTTTCCCATCCGGAAACTATTGTAAAATTAGACAGCCGTGAAATCGGACTTACTTCAGAAGAAGCCGAACAGAGGCTGGAAGAATACGGACGTAATGAACTTGCACATACCAAGCAGATTGGGATTTTTCAGGATATCTTTAACAGGTGCAAAAGCCCGCTTGTTATACAGCTTCTTTTAATTGCTCTTATTTCAGGCTTTATGGGCGATATAATATCCGCTTTGGTTGTAGGCTGCATGATAGTACTAAGCGTCGGCTTGTCTTTTATTTTGGACCGGCGTTCAACAAGTGCCGTTGAAGCGCTTGGTAAAAGAGTTCAATCCCACGCAAATGTTTTACGGGATAGCAAAGAAGTTGAGATACCTATCTCCGAAGTTGTACCCGGGGATATAATACTTTTACAGGCAGGTTCCATTATTCCGGCAGATATACGCCTGCTTACCGTGAAAGACTTTTTTGTAAGCCAGTCGGTTTTAACCGGTGAATCTTTACCTATTGAAAAGAAATCCGATCCGCAGCAGTTAAGTAATAGTTTTATATTTGAATTAAACAATGCGTGTTTTCAGGGCAGCAACGTATTAAGCGGAACAGCACGCGGTATTGTAGTTAATACCGGTATTCATACTTATTTTGGATCTATTTCAGAACGACTTGTAGAGAGCAGGCCTAAAACAAGTTTCGACATAGGGGTAAAAGACTTTACATGGTTAATGATACGCTTTATGATGGTTATGGTTTTTACCGTCTTCATGATAATCGGCATAACCAAAGGGGACTGGCTTGAAGCGCTTTTGTTCGGTATTTCTATTGCTGTCGGTTTAACGCCTGAAATGCTTCCGATGATTGTTACAGTAAACCTTGCTAAAGGCGCACTGGCAATGTCTAAGAAAAAAGTAATCGTAAAACATCTCAGTTCAATTCAGAACTTCGGCGCAATCGATATTTTATGTACTGATAAAACCGGCACGCTTACACAGGACAAAGTTGTACTGGAAAAGCATGTAGATATAACCGGCAAGATTAGTCAGGACGTTCTTTTATATGGATATCTAAATAGTTTTTATCAGACCGGATTAAAGAACCTGATTGACAGGGCTGTTATAAACCATGTTGAATTGGATGTCGGCCTTAAATGCTCACTTGTAGATGAATTGCCTTTTGATTTTCAGCGCAGGCGTATGTCTGTTGCAGTTGAATACGAAGGCGATCATGTTCTTATATGTAAAGGCGCTGTTGAAGAGATTTATTCCGTCTGTAATTTTTACCAGGTAGATGACGAGGTTTACCCTCTGATTCAAATGATCCATGACGATCTCTATGAAGAAGTTGAAGATTTGAATAATCTAGGCTACAGAGTTCTGGCAATCGCATATAGGGAATTTCCCCAAACTACCACCACCTTTACGGTTGCTGATGAATCTAACATGATTTTGCTTGGATATATTGCATTCTTTGACCCGCCGAAAGATTCTGCAGCACAGGCAATTGCAAGCCTCCAGAATGTAGGAGTAAAAGTAAAAATATTAACCGGAGATAATGCGCTTGTAACAAAAAAGGTTTGCAGCGATGTTGGGCTTCATATCGACAGGCTTGTTACCGGTAATGAACTTATTAACTTATCCGATGCGGAATTTGCAAAGTTAATTCAGGAAGCTAATGTATTTGCAAAACTTTCACCTATACAAAAAGAAAAAGTAATAAATACTCTGCGCCAGCAGGGCCACGTTGTAGGCTATATGGGCGATGGGATAAACGATTCCCCTTCCCTGCGCGCCGCCGATGTAGGAATATCAGTGGACAGCGGTGCCGATGTGGCAAAAGAATCCGCAGATATAGTTCTGCTTGAAAAGAATCTGCTTGTTCTTGAAGATGGTATTAAAGAAGGAAGAAAAGTATTTGCCAATATTATAAAGTATATCCGTATGGGCGCAAGTTCAAATTTCGGAAATATGTTCAGCGTTATTGGTGCAAGTATTTTAATACCGTTTCTGCCAATGAAGCCTATACAAATTTTATTAAATAACCTGCTATATGATTTTTCACAAACAGGTATCCCCACAGATAACGTTGATGCAGAATTGGTTGAAAAACCTTTAAAATGGAATATCGCTAATATAAAAAGATTTATGCTTTTCATAGGGCCGATAAGTTCAATATTTGATTATGCAACTTTCGCACTTATGTGGTTTGTATTTAAGTCAAGCGAATTCCTTAATCCAATGATTACTGTGGGAGAAAAGGCTTACAGGCAGGATATTTTCCAAACGGGCTGGTTTGTTGAATCATTACTTACACAGACCTTAATTGTACATATTATAAGGACGCGCAAAGTACCTTTCTTCGGAAGCATGGCATCGCTGCCAATGACATTAACAACAATATTTATAATGGCGGTGGGCGCATGGCTTCCTTATTCTCCTCTGGCTTCAACATTTGGTTTTGTGCCGCTTCCCGCAATATACTGGTTATGGATTGCAGGCTTCCTGATATCATACAGTATATTAGCTCACTTTATTAAAACATGGTTCTTTAAAAGATACGGGGTACACTAATGGATAGTTTGTTAGATGCATTACAGGAAGGACGTTTAATTGAATTACCTGATAACGACAAACAGGATTCACTTCAATTATTGTCGCATATTATAGAAGCAATTCCATCTGTACCAAGCGGTACCGATGTGGCAGGCCTTGTATTAAAAAGGGAGGAAACATATAATACGGCGCTCGGAAAGGGATTTGCAGTACCCCATGCAAGAGGCTCTTTTGACGGTGATTTATATTGCTCTGTCGGCTGGAGCCCATCGGGTATAAGTTACGGCTCGCCTGACGGCAACATCGTCCATATTGTAATTATGTACCTTGTCCCGGATAATCAACGGAACTCTTACCTTAAAGAAGTTTCAAATATTGCCAAAGCTTTGAATGAGCTGCATGACGAACAATCACTGAAGAGTGCAGTAGATCTTAACACGGTGCGTAATTACCTGCTTGACCTTGTGACTTCGGCCAAGAGCATAGTCGGCCCCGAAGCCCGTGCGCGTATGATTCAGCTGGAAGCCAGGGAAAATCTTCCCCAGGCTGAACTGCACAATATTGCAAACTTATTAATAGAACCAATTACCATTATTACAGCTTCTAATTTTAAACCAATTACATTAGCTCAGAACAAAGAGTTGATTGATTTATTGGAGGGCTCTCCAAATCTCGTTGAGTCGCTTAATAGTAATGGTAAATTTTTTGATTATTCCGGCTGGCGGATTTTAAAGCATAGTTCTTCAATTTACCAGGCCGGGAGAACTGCACATGAATGTATTGCAATAAAATTAAAATAACATTGTTTCAATTTTTGAATTTTTTGGCAAAGCCACCCCTTCGGGGGAATCTTTTAATCTTTAATTTCTTACATATCTCAGGTCATTCAATATGATGGGATATT
>JARLHB010000447.1 GCA_031292465.1 Ignavibacteriaceae bacterium | reverse complement strand
CAGGAAATGCTGAAGACTAAAGGCGAAGATATTGAAGGTAAAACATTTGTTGTTTCCGGTTTTGGAAATGTGGCGTGGGGAGTTGTTCAAAAGATAGCTCAATTAGGCGGTAAGGTTGTTACTCTTTCCGGCCCTGACGGATTTGTTTATGATAAGGATGGAATATCAGGTGAGAAGATTGATTTTATGCTAAGGATGAGATCAAGCGCAAATGACAGGGTACAGGATTATGCCGATAAATTTAAGGCAGAATTTCATCCCGGCAAAAGGCCCTGGAGCGTTAAGGCTGATGTAGCAATGCCATGCGCAACGCAAAACGAAATTTTTGAAGACGATGCAAAATCATTAATTAAAAACGGCTGTAAATGTGTTTGTGAAGCAGCCAATATGCCTACAACACTGGAAGCATACAAAATATTTAAAGATGCCGGAATGCAGTTTGCTCCGGGTAAAGCTGCTAATGCCGGCGGTGTTGCAGTGTCCGGACTTGAAATGTCTCAGGACAGTATGCGCCTTCCATGGCCTAAAGAAGAAGTTGACCACCGCCTGCATCAAATTATGTCTAAAATTCATGAAACCTGTCTGACTACAGCAGAGCGTTTCAATACTCCCGGTAATTATGTAAACGGTGCCAATATTGCCGGCTTCTTAAAAGTTGCCGACGCTATGCTTGACCAGGGATTAGTTTAACGGATTTTTAATAAATTGACGCAGTTATTTTTATTGTTATTTCCTAAAATTAACCTCGCCCGGTTGAATCCACCCTCTCCTGATAAGGAGAGGGGCCGGGGGTGAGGTTATTTTTACTGCTGAATATTATTAACCGGTTGTTCGAAATTAAAATATCTTTTGCATTATCTAATATCGTATGTAAAAATAATAGCGGCATAGCCGCGAAATGCTTGTAGCTTAATTATGTCCAGTTAAAGTCAAAGAGCATCATAGATGCGGCATGGTGTAGCACACCATATCACCCCTACCGGGGTTTTGATATTTTCTGTTCTACATCTATACTACAAACATTCCGCCCCTGATGGGGCTAAAAATTGCAGTAATTTATTATTTTGCAAAGGAATTAATATCTTTTATCTTTCTGTTTCGAACGATGGATTATTAATGTTCGATAAAAATTGTGCAATTACATTATTGAATAAATAGCCGGGTTTTATGGACAGGTCTGCCTTATTTGATGTAGAGGATATATTCAGCAGCCGCATTAAAGAATTTCAAAAATTAATGCGGTATAAGATAAGGGAGATACTTCTTGTATCAAGCCTTTATGATTATTATCTGTTTGAAGAAGACGGCCGCCTTTATGAACTTTTAAGGGAAGAATACCAGCTGTTAAATTTAAGCCAGGCCCCTGAAATTACGCACGTAACAACAGGCAGCGAGGCTCTTGAGCTGGCTATTACGGAGAACACCTACGATTTAATTATTACAACTCTTCACATCGAGGATATGCATGTAATTAAATTTGCCCAGATGATACGCAGGGCAGGGCTTACTATACCAATCGTATTGCTTGCCTATGATAATAAAGAAAGAAAAGAATTAATTGCAAACTACGATACTTCCATCTTTGACAGAATATTTATTTGGCAGGGCGATTTCCGCCTTTTAATAGGTATTGTTAAATATGCGGAAGACAGGATAAACGTAGAAAACGATACTTCATCTGTAGGAGTACAGGTAATTATTTTAGTTGAGGACAACGTTAAGTTCTATTCCACGTATCTTCCGCTTATATATACTGAAGTTTTCAAGCAGTCTCAAAGGCTTATATATGAAGGCGTAAATATTACTCATAAGTTCCTGCGTATGAGGGCGAGGCCCAAAATTCTTTTATGCACCACTTATGAAGAAGCCTGGCAGTATTATACAAGATACGAGGAATTTATTCTCGGGATTATAACCGATAGTAATTTCCGGCATATGGGTATAAGGGACCCGGAAGCAGGGATTAAATTTGCAAAGACTGTAAAAGCAAGGCATGAAGATATTCCAATCCTGCTGCAGTCAAGCAATCCTGACTTTGAGAAGAAAGCTTATGAAGCAGGGATATCATTCCTTTTAAAAGGTTCGCCGCGCCTGCTGCATAACCTGCGTGATTTTATGCTGAAAAATTTTGGCTTTGGGGATTTTATTTTCCAGACTCCCGATGGCAAGGTGGTTGGAAGGGCCGCTAACCTGAAAACTCTTGAGGAACAATTAAAAGCTGTTCCGATAGAAAGCATACTTTATCATGCTGAAAGAAACCACTTCTCAAAATGGCTTAAAGCACGTACTGAATTCTGGCTTGCGCATAAACTAAGGCCGAGAAAAGTTTCAGAGTTTGAAACAATAGTTGATCTTAGGGACGACCTTATTTCTTCCATAAATATTTACCAGGAACTAAGGCTTAGGGGAATAATTACAGAGTTTAGCAAGGAGTCTTTTGATCCTAAAAATAGTTTTGCAAGAATCGGAAGCGGTTCACTTGGAGGTAAAGCAAGAGGGCTTGGTTTCGTTAATACGCTTATTAATACTAACAAGATCCGTTATAAATTTGAGAATGTCGAAATCTCGGTTCCGTCCGCTATTGTAATAGCCACAGATGTGTTTGACCAGTTCTTAGATATGAACCGTCTGGATGTATTTACATTAAGCAGTTATTCAGACAGTGAGATAACAAAAAAGTTTACTGAAACTACGGTCTTTCCTGCCGATATAAAGAAGAAACTTCTTGATTTTCTTGAAACCGTAAAAGAGCCTTTAGCTGTGCGGTCTTCCAGTTTGCTTGAAGACTCGCAATTTCAGCCTTTTGCCGGCGTTTATCAGACATTTATGATTCCCAATAAAGATCCTGATATAAACGTCAGGCTTTATGAACTTCTTCATTGTATAAAAAGCGTGTATGCCTCTACATATTGTAAGAAGGCCCAGGATTATATGAAGGCAACATCATACCGCCTTGAAGAAGAAAAGATGGCCGTTATAGTCCAAAGGCTGGTAGGCTCGAGGCATGACGACAGGTTTTATCCTGATTTTGCCGGTGTAGCAAAATCATATAATTTCTATCCTGTTCCTCCGCAGAAATCAACAGACGGCATTGCAATGGTTGCGCTCGGTTTGGGCAAACAGGTAGTGGATGGAGGCAACGCGGTAAGGTTCTGTCCAAAATACCCACGGCACCTGCTTCAATTTTATTCCACTAAAGAAACTATAAGGAACGCGCAGCAGGAGTTTTATGCTTTAGTTTATAACGGTACGCGCGATTCTGATCCTTCACGCATACCTGAAGAATTAGTAAAACAATTTGATTTGAGCTATGCTGAAAAAGATCAAACCTTATATTTTTCAGGCTCTACATACTCGGTGGAAGACGATGAAGTTTATGATGGTATTTCCCGGAAAGGAAGGCGCGTTGTTACATTTGCCTCAATCCTTAAACAGAAAACTTTTCCGCTTGCTGAAATATTAGATATGCTGCTTGACCTGGGTTCCTGGGGGATGGGAGTTCCTGTTGAAATAGAATTTGCAGTAAACCTTAATGTACTGCCCGGGCATCCTAAAGACTTTGCCATGCTGCAAATGCGGCCTCTTGTTATTAGCCAGGAGATTGAAGAATTGAACGTTGATAATTACAATCATGATGACCTGATCTGCCAGAGCAGGCAGGTGCTTGGCAATGGCGCTGTAAATGAAATTCATGATGTTATAGTTGTAGATATTAATAAATTTGACAGGTCCAAAAGCAGGGATGTCGCTTTGGAAATAAGCCGGTTAAATTCTAAACTCCTTGATCAAAAAAAGCCGTATATTCTTATCGGTGTAGGAAGATGGGGAAGCCTGGATCATTGGCTTGGTATTCCTGTAACGTGGGATATGATATCGGGAGCAAGCGTAATAGTTGAATCCGGTTTTAAGGATATAAACGTTACTCCGTCTCAGGGTTCTCATTTCTTTCAGAATATTACTTCATTTAAAGTCGGTTACTTTACTGTCGATCCGGCGAACAACCAGGATTATATAGATTGGGAATGGCTTTCTTCTCAAATTGCAGTGGAAGAATTGAATTTTACAAAGCATTTATTTTTTGAAGAATCAATATCAGTTAAAATAAACGGTCATCAAAATAAAGGAGTAATTTTAAAACCGGGCAAACAATAATTATTAAAGATCGGTTCCCCCATATTCTTTTCACTTGCTGAGTATTTTGATTGTGTCGAAATTCCTTTATAAGTATTCAAATGAATTTACTTTAAAGGTAATCCGATCGGATGTTGTCAAAACCCGGTTGCACAAACAAAAACTACAGACCCAAGAGATCTGCATGGTATAATATAAAATATTAACCAATTACAATAATCACAAAACTTCCAAAAGGAGGATAGTATGTCAGATTATGTAAAAAATCTCATGGCAGAAGTGAAAGCCAAAAACCCCAGCCAGCCGGAATTCCATCAGGCAGTTGAAGAAGTTGCCGAATCCCTTTCATTAGTGATGGAAAGGCATCCCGAATACAGAGCCGCTAAAGTTCTTGAACGCATAATTGAACCGGAAAGAGTTATTTCTTTTCGCGTTGCATGGGTAGATGATCAGGGCGAGATAAATATAAACCGCGGTTATAGAATCGAAATGAACAGCGCAATCGGCCCCTATAAAGGCGGTTTAATGTTCCATCCATCCGTTAACTTAAGTATTCTTAAATTTTTAGCTTTTGAACAGGTATTCAAGAACAGCTTAACCACACTTCCAATGGGCGGCGGAAAGGGCGGTTCTGATTTTGATCCTAAAGGTAAGAGCGACCTTAAAATTATGAGATTCTGCCAGTCATTTATGAGTGAACTTTTCAGGCATATAGGCCCGGATACAGATGTACCTGCGGGTGATATAGGCGTGGGCGGCAGGGAAATAGGCTATCTGTTTGGCCAGTACAAAAAGTTACGAAATGAATTTACAGGTGTTCTTACGGGGAAAGGATTAAACTGGGGCGGTTCATTAATACGTCCCGAAGCTACAGGTTACGGCTCGGTTTACTTTGCTTCCGAAATGCTTAATACACGCCGCCAGACTCTTGAAGGAAAAACTTGCCTGGTCTCAGGCAGCGGAAATGTAGCTCAATATACAGTTGAAAAAATAAATCAGCTCGGAGGAAAAGTTGTTACTCTTTCCGACTCAAACGGATATATATATGATGAGGAAGGAATAAATGCAGAGAAGCTTAATTTTATAATGGACCTGAAAAATGTTCGGAGGGGAAGAATAAAAGAATATATAGAAAAATATAAAAATGCCGTTTATACTCCGGTTGATAGTAAATTAGATTATAACCCTCTCTGGAAACATAAAGCGCAATGTGCCTTTCCAAGTGCAACCCAGAATGAAATTAATGCAAAAGATGCAGGAAATTTGTTGAGTAGTGGAGTTTACGTTGTAAGTGAAGGCGCAAATATGCCTACTACTACCGAAGGGATAAAAATATTCCTTGATGAAAAAATTCTGTATGGGCCTGGTAAAGCCGCAAATGCCGGCGGTGTTGCAGTATCAGGACTTGAAATGTCTCAAAACAGTATGAGGCTGCCCTGGATAAGAGATGAAGTGGATAACCGCCTGCGGATGATTATGAAGGAAATCCATAATACCTGCATGCAAATATCAGACAGATTCGGCACGCCGGGTAATTATGTAAACGGCGCTAATATTGGAGGCTTCCTTAAAGTTGCAGATGCAATGATAGATCAGGGAGTAGTTTAATTAAAATTGCTGCCTGTTTAAGGCTTATTAGTTATTCTTTCTTGCTCTTAATTTTATCAAACCAGAGCATCTATAAATGGAACAGAATTAAGGGCAAGTATAATATTGGGCGGGAATAAGAGTAAAATCCGCCTTATATGCGGAAAAATTTATGCAGTAATATAAAACTTACTTAACATTAAGAAAAATTATGAAGAGTAATTTTGAGGAAGTAAGAAATAACTATGACGCTCTTTGGATTGAGCATGGTTATGGTAACCGTTTTCAGGGATTCCAAAACCTGATGCGTTTGAGAATCAGGGATATTCTTCTTGTCTCAAGCCTTTATGACTTATACCTTTTTGAAGAAGACGGAAGGCTTTATGAATTAATCAGGAATGAATATCAGGGGTTAAGCCTTAGCCATTCACCGGAATTAACCAGGGTGTCAAGCGGGCTTGAAGCTATTGCCCTCGCAAAAGAAGAAAACCGCTATGATATGATTATTACTACTCTCCATATTGAAGATATGCATCCGATTAATTTTGCAAAGCTTGTAAAAGATTCCGGCCTTAAAATCCCGGTTGTATTACTTGCGTATGACAATAAAGAGTTAAATCAAATTTTATTGAATAAGGACATTTCCATATTTGATAAAATATTTATCTGGCAGGGGGACTTTCGAATTATTATTGCCATTATAAAATCATTTGAAGATAAAATGAATGTCGAGCATGATACAAGGATTGTCGGCGTTCAAACAATAATAATGATTGAAGATAATGTAAGGGATTATTCCTCCGGTTTAAATATATAAGAGGAATAAAAATGAAAAAGATTATTTTCATTAATCTGATATTTATTCTAATGGCTGCGGCAAT
>JARLHB010000446.1 GCA_031292465.1 Ignavibacteriaceae bacterium | reverse complement strand
TAATGTACCGGCATATACTTGTGAACTATAAGGGCTGGCTAAATTTACATTAACGCCCTTATCTGTCTGAGTTACTACTGCTATGCTTTTAGTCCCTGCAAAAGAGGCTACTGCAGCAAGTAAGAAAATTGCAAAAAGTAGAATATTTTTTTTCATTTTATTTGTCCCGAATTAATTGTCAATCTTTTAAAATCTACTTTCTTATGTCAACAGATATGCCAATTAGAAAACACGCTGTTTTCTAATGTTTTAAAGAATTTGAATGCAAGGAAATGGGATATAATAGCTGGTTTATCTCAAAATGAGACCGCAAAGATTGCTTCATGACGTATGATTTATATAGAATTTAGATGAGAACTTTAATGACAGTACAAAAAATTCGGCTTCAAAAGAAGATAATTCTAAATAACATCCTATCGTTAAAAAGGATACTCATAATGGTAACTAATAATGATTGGAATATATTGGTATTTAAGTGAACGAATGGAAAATAATACAAGTATGGATTATCTGTAGGGCAGACATACAATTTCATCTTCAACTATTTTGAACATTACGTGCGTATGCTCCTCTTTTACTTCAAGTTCCAGGTGTTTTATTCTGATGGTAACACCGGGGAATATTGTTCTGGCAACATATACGCCCGGGTCAGGAACATTTAAATACGCTTTTTCAATTTCTTCTATCTCTTCGTTTATTTTTTCTAATTTAACAGAGTATTCATTCAATTGTTTTACTGCCGCCGCAAGACGTGAATCAATTATCCCATCAGCAGAATTTTTAGACAGTGACGCTACCTTCTGCATATATTCTTCCAACTGGCTTTTAACAGCTGATCTTTCCTTTACCTTGGCAAGGTATTGTTCTTTATACTTTGGAATTATACCAACTTCAATTTCCGTTGGAATGCTGTATGAATTTCCTATAAAAGGAGCAATAACTTTATTTGCAGCCGTTATTTTTCCGCCAAGAATAACGCCGAATGATTTCATAATTATTAACTCATCGTTGCATTCTATAAATGAATTCCGTATTTCGGATGCAACATAAACGCTTCCCCCGCATTTTATAGTGGCTTTGTTTAAGTAACCTGTATGTATATCGCTGCCTACGGCAATAACCTGATTCCCGTCCCCGATGATTCCATCTTTAACATTTAATGTACCTTCACACTTTATGCTTGCTACCTCAATCACGCCTTTAATATCCACATTACTTTTTGTAGTAATAAAGAATCCTGGTTTCACATCTCCATTTACTACTACAGAACAATTAACGCGCACATTACCGGTTGAATAATTTACGGAACCCGGTATAACGTATAACTGCTGAACTTCAATGTAATTATTTCTGGGATTGTAAAAAACGACACCGCTAACACCCGCTTTAACCAGGAGGTTGGTTTCAACATCCTTGAAAACGCCGGGTCCCAATGCTACATTTATGTCTTTTCCATTAATTGCCAGTATCGCATTCCCTCTTACATCAACACCGTTAGTACCTGAGGTAGCCGGTATTTTTCTTATAAGCAGCATATCTTTTTCAACACTGCTAACAAGATTTATCTCTTTATAATCTATACGTCCGTTTTCTTGAATCTGAGGTTTTAGAGATTTTTCCGTGGGGAAAAAGAATTCAAACCTGGTTTCTTCGCCGTCAATAGGTTCGTGCCCTGCAGCTATTAATATTTTTTCTCCGCGTTTACTCCCGCCGGCTATATCATTTACAACATCCGTGAATATGCCGTATTTTACACCTGCTTTATCAAGTTCATAATATATATCATTGGCAGAAACGGGTACTGGGTTTTCATCATCGGTTTTTACAAAAGAGAGAAAAGCTTTCATCTTATCTTCAGATATATTAACCTGAAGTAATTGTCCCACACGGCTATTAGAATTATCCGGCATACTGTTATTCTATATATTTATAAAACTTAATAAAGAATTAATTTAAAATATCATTTGTACAAATTTACCGGCACTTATTATTTACCATGCATTGCACGGACCTGATATTTTGTAAAAGATATATTTAGTCCAAAGTAAGATTTCTATTATTTTGGGATACAGTATGATCCGGTTAGGGCGAAGTATTGCCCCGGTTTGATAAGATCCACCTTTTTTATTACAAACACCTGGCTTCATAAAAAGCATTATAAACGTTCCTGTTTCAATTGTGAAAATTACTATATTCCTTGTAATAATCAAATTTTGCATCTGTATATTAAAATTTAAGCGCTTTTACTTTAGCATAATATTTAAGATTTTTTGTAATTTACATTTCAAAATTTTCCTGAGGTGGATTTGACCGGTTTTGAAACAGCTTTCCGACAAATAAAAATCCTTGTAAATGATTTTAAAGAAAATGAATCTAAATTCCTCTCACCTGATTATTCAGAAGCAGATGTGCGTAAAGATTTTATTGATAAATTTTTTAACGCTCTCGGCTGGGACGTTTATCATAACGAACAAAAGAACCCTTACGAACAGGAAGTAAAAATTGAAAAGGGCGTTCAGGTTGGAAGAGTTCAGAAAAGAGCTGACTATGCTTTTTTCCTGACCCCGGATTTTAGAGAAGTAAAATTTTATGTCGAAGCAAAGAAACCTGCACGAAACCTTTTTAATGCAGATGATTATTTTCAGACATGCCGTTATGGTTGGAATGCTGGCACGCAAATAGCCTTCCTTCTCGATTTTGAAGAACTGCATATACTTGATTGCCGGACTAAGCCTGTTATTCCCAACATACTGGAAAATAAGATTGTTCAATATCATTATTCGGATTATTCCAACGAAGAAAAATTTGCTGAAATTTACTGGCTATTAAGCAGGGAAGCTGTTGCAAATAAATCTTTGGAAAAATTTGCAGAAAGCCTGCCCAAACCAAGAGGTAAGGCAATTCAGAAAGGATTGTTTAAGGGCGGATATCAGTCAATAGATGATGCTTTTTTAGAGGAGCTTGATGATATAAGAAACGCGCTTGCAAAATCATTCAAAAAAGCCAATCCTTACCTTGAGAGCGAACAATTAACCGAGATGACGCAAAAAACTATAGACAGGTTAGTCTTCATCAGGTTTCTTGAAGACAAGCTGATTGAGCCGGATCATTATGTAAGCGAGTTCGGCGATTCTAAAAGCGCCTGGAAAGATTTTAAGGCTGCCTGCCGTAAATTGGACGCAAAGTATAACGGCGTTGTCTTTAAAAAACATATTGTTGACGACAGCAAATTTATTGAACCGGATGATAATAATTTCTCACAGATTTGTAAAGAGCTTGCCCATGTTAATTCGCCTTACAACTTTGACATTATACCCATTCATATTCTCGGTTCTATTTATGAAAGGTTTCTCGGCAAGGTTGTAATTGCTACCGAAAAAAGAGTAAGAATAGAAGAAAAACCTGAAGTAAGAAAAGCGGGCGGGGTTTATTATACACCCCAGTACATTGTAAACTATATTGTTGATAATACAATAGGAAAGTTAATTGACGAAAAAACGCCGCATGAAATTTCCAAATTGAAATTTGCGGATATTTCATGCGGAAGCGGTTCTTTTCTTATAACCGTTTTTGACAGGCTGCTTGAATACCATAAAAAATGGTATCAGGGAAACCCCGGCCAGGCTAAAAAAGATGGGTGCTATTTCCAGGACGGCAAATGGATCCTTTCCTTAAAACAAAAGCAGAAAATTCTTACTAATAATATTTACGGCGTTGACCTGGATTCCCAGGCTAAAGAGGTTACACAGCTTTCCCTTTATCTTAAATTGCTGGAAGATGAAACAACCGCCACTGCAAACGATACCTGGGTTATGTTTAAAGAGCAATTATTACCCAACCTTAATAAAAATATTATATGCGGTAACTCTTTAATTGGTACTGATATTTTGGAAGGTAATTTATTTGGGAATAAAGATGAGTTAAAGCTAAGGCCTTTGAATTTTGGAGAAGCATTTCCGGAAGTAATGAAGGGTGGTGGTTTTGATGCCATTGTTGGAAACCCGCCATATGGAGCAAAATTAAGTAGATTAGCAATAGATTATCTGAAAACAAAATACGCTACATTCACTTTAAAAGGTGAAAGCTATATATTATTTATTGAGAATGCTATTAACATAATAAAAGTAAATGGAATATTAGGATACATTATTCCAGATACATATCTAAATCTTGGATTTACAAAACCGTTAAGAGATTTTTTGTTTAAAAATACTTCATTAAAAGAGATTGTCGTTTTACCTCATAATATATTTTCGAAAGCAGTTGTTGATACTACATTATTATTAACAAAAAAAGAAAATCCAGTTAATAACTTTTATTCAGTTAATGTAAGAGTAAAGCTTTTTAATAAGAAAGTACAAATAAGCAAATTGGAAAAGCCCATTAAAGAGTTTACAATTTTATCTGATTTATGGTATGCACAAGATTTTTTTAATGTTCGTCTAAACGATGAAAAATCAAGAATTCTTGAAAAAATGGATAATTTTAAAATGAAAGTTTTTGAAATTGCCAATTTATATTCTGGAATAAAAGTTTATGAAGTAGGGAAAGGCAATCCTCCACAAACAAAAAAAATTAGAGATGAAAAACCATTTAGTTCTCTTTTACAAAAAGATGATAGCTGGGCACCATTTTATGATGGGAAACATATTGGCAGGTATGAAATTCTATGGTCAAATAATAATTGGATAAAATATGGTAAATGGCTTGCAGCTCCAAGAGAACAAGAACACTTCATTGGAGAAAAGATACTTATAAGAAAAATTGTTGGTGATACTTTACTCGCAACATATACTAATGACACTTCATACTGCAATACGTTATTGTTCATTCTAAAGATGAAAATTTCTTCGCCGATATCTTACCTTTCACTTCTGGCTATTTTAAATTCAAAATTAATTGGTTGGTATTTTATTAATAAGTTCCAAATTTCTTCTGATGACACTTTCCCTCAAATAATGATTAGAGATATTATTCAATTCCCCATCCCATTAATTGAAAGTCATGAATTAATCAAATATGATCAATTAGTTGAACAAATTATTGAGACAAAAAAAGTTATTTCAGTTGCAAAGACAGAGAGTGAAAAAGAATATTTGGAAAATAAATGCAGTTCACTGGACAGGCAAATTGACAATCTTGTATATGAATTATACGGATTAAATGAAGAAGAGATTGGAATAATTGAAAAGAGTTACCGGTCTTAATGTATTATTAACTCATGTTACGCAGGATATAAATATTGTAGAGCGTCAAATTGGCGAAACAGCGTTTCGCCGTACATTAAAAAAAAAGCAGAATTATTTTTTTGATTCGCCGCGCAGAATTTTAATGGAATATGCAAACCTGTCGGCTTTATAATAACCTGTATTAAATTCCACCGGCCTGTTATTAATATCCGATACAAATCTTTTCCTGAAAAGAATTGGCTCGCCAACTTTCATATTTAGTTTTTTACTTAATAATTTATCTGCCGTCATAGCGCGGATTTCTTCCCTGGATATGGAAACTACAGTATGATATTGTTCTTCCAGCATATGGTACAATGGTTTTGAAAAATCTTCATCGCCTTTAAGCCCCACGCGTGGATGGAAATAAGAGCTGAAATAAACAAAAGGCCCGTCTTCCCCGCCTCTTAAGCGGTCCATTTTTAAGACGAGCTTGTTGGCGCGGATACCAAAGAATTTTGCAATCTCCTCAGCAGGTTCAACCCAGTCAACGGAAATTTCATAATTCTTGAACATGATCCCGTTTTCATTCATCTCCTGTGTAAAGCTAAGCCAGCTTTCTAATTTTGTGTTTACTGTTTTCTTTTCAGCTGCCTTAGTGCCAATCCCTTTTTTCCTTGTGATTAGCCCTTCAAGCACAAGCTTATTGGTAGCCTGCCTAACGGTATTTCTTGAAATACCAAGCCTCTTTGCCAGATCGACTTCGTTTGGTAATAACTTGCCTTCTTTATACTCGGACAGTTTAATTAAATCACGCAGTAATTTTTCAACCTGTGCATGCAGTGGTAACGGACTATTATGATCAATCTTAGCGAACATTATAACCTTATGTAGTTAAGAATTACATTTAAACATGTTATATAAATATACACATTGTTCAAAATAGAAAAATAAAAGATATTCTTTTGCAAAATAATTCATTAGTGAAATTTATTTAGCCCCGTCAGGGGTGGAATGCTTGTAGTACAAATG
>JARLHB010000445.1 GCA_031292465.1 Ignavibacteriaceae bacterium | reverse complement strand
CTTCCTGATCAATCTTTCCAGAAACTTTTTATAGTTTTCAGGAATGTTTTTGGGATAATTAGCCATAAATATAAATACGGGGTAATGAGAGCCTGCCTGCGTTATATATTTTATTTTTATTTCCCTGCCGGTTCCTGTGGACGGCGGAGGCATCTTACTTATTTCGGGAAGCAGAGTTTCATTCAATTTATTTGTCGTTATTTTCTTTTTGCGCTCTGCATCTACTTCAATACATAAATCAACAAGTTTGAAAATCCTTTGCTTGGTAAGAGCAGAAATAAAAATCATTGGAAGGTAATCAATTGAGCCCATCCTGTCGATTATTGCGTCTTCAAATTTTTTAGTCGTCTGATTATCTTTTTCTACCAGATCCCACTTATTTACGGCAATAATAATACCTTTTCTGCGCCTTATTGCTTCATCAATTATCTTTTGATCCTGAGTCTCAATACCCTGCTGTGCGTCCAGCATTACTACTGCAATATCGCATTCGCCGATAGATTTTAATGTTCTTACCATAGAAAAGAATTCTATGCTCTCTGCAATCCTTTTCTTTTTTCTTAAACCGGCTGTATCAATTAAAACTATATCCTGCCCGTAATATTTTAATATAGAGTTTACGCTGTCCCTTGTAGTTCCCGGAATATCCGTAACTATGCTTCTGTCAAAGCCGAGCAAAGAATTTGTTAAAGAAGACTTCCCAACGTTGGGCCTTCCGACAATAGCAATTTTCAGACGCGGGTCTATTTCTTCATCAGGGTCAACCGGAGCAAAATTAGCAGTGATAACATCAAGCAGGTCGCCTATTTTTCTGCCCATCAATGCAGAAATCGGATAAACATTCTTAATTCCGAGCGAATAAAATTCTGCTACAGCAGGTTCAAAATTCTCGGAATCAACTTTGTTAACAAGCATCAGGAAATCTTTGTTTGCACTGCGAAGCATCTGTGCCATTTCAATATCCAAAGGATTTATGCCTGTACGTACATCCACAACAAATAGGATTGAATCAGCTTCATGTATAGCTATCTCAACCTGTTCTCTTATTGCAGTTTCAAACTTATCGGTAGAATTCGGAACATACCCGCCTGTATCTATAAGCTGAAATTCTTTCCCGCTCCATTCTACCTCGCCGTAATTCCTGTCCCTTGTTACACCGCTTACGTTATCAACTATAGCGCCTCTTTTACCAACAAGCCTGTTAAACAAAGTTGATTTTCCCACATTCGGGCGGCCTACTATTACTACTACCGGAGTTCTCATAAATAATTTCTAAAATTTGAATTACAAAATACCGCTTCTATCTGAAATAAAAAAAGCGATTCCACTTAATCAGTACAACCGCTTTAATTTTTAACTAATTATATGCAAATTTACACAATTACACCGTGATTAGCTAAACTATTCTTATTTTGCGCTATAATCCAACCATTCGTACAGAGGCGATATTAAAAATTGAACGATAAATTAAATGTCGGTATCAGCTCGATATGATCTGTCATATATTCACTGTTTAATCTTACATTCATTGCAAGCGTGCCGTTATATTTATCCATTGACCAAATTGCATCCAGAGCACTAAGTATATGGTTAACATATAGTAAACCTACTCCAAATGAACCTGTTTTGTAATATTCATTAGCCAGCCCGCGCTGATGTGAATACCAGTTAAAATTATATGAAAGTATATGGTAATCAGTATCGCCTGCATTGCTGTCATTCCATCCATGACTGTACTGGGGATATTTACCTATCAGCTCATAATATTGTTGTTCCCCAAAACCGGGAAGTTGATGAGAATACCCGCTGGTACCTAATGAACTTTCCATATCATTAAGGTTCCTCCAATTAACACCTGTTGGTGAATTTTCAGGGCCGGTTAATACCGGCTTTGCACCGCCGGCTTTATACTGCGCAATTTCAGCATCAGTAGCATCAGGGTTAATAATTTTAAGATTGTTCAAAGTCCACTGGGCATATTTTACAACGCTCCAGTGTTGATTTGCAAACTGCTGAAAAAAGCTTGTCTGGAAGTCTCCCTTATGATTATAAATTAACGCTGTCGTAATTGCAGCCGCTTCAATTGTAAGAAATATAGCAGCTTTTAAATAATTTTCTGAATAAGCTTCACCTGCACCCGGAAGAACTAACGACATAAGTCCTGCAAGGTATTGCGACCTTTTGTTGTAGTTTGGAATAGCAGGAGCAGTATTTAAAGAATCGTAATAATTTACGGCAAGTTTGGAATCTAAGAAGATGTTACCGCTTAAGTTCAAATTTGCGCTTTCTTTTGACTGGGCTTTAACAAAAATAAAAGGCGTTATTAGTAAAATAATAAATAATATTTTCTTTACCTTCATAATTTCCATTTTAGCCTCTAATAAAATAAATAATTAACAGAATGATGACCAATTTTGTTTATATATCAAATCCGAATAACAATCCGGCGTAAAATCTCCATTCATGCCCGTATGTTACAGTAGTACCGTTCACGGTCCGCGATACTTTATCCAGGCCATAAGCCGCATCAAAGAAAACATCCGTGGGGAACAGATAAAATGAATTCATTTGTATCCGTATTTCAGAACCAGCGCCTTTTTTCAACCCGCTTGCATCAAAATTTCCATTCCATGCGTTACCTACATCGCCATAAAACGACATGAAAATTTTGTCAAGATAAACATGCCCTAACCTTGCATCAATATTTGTGAACAGCGGAAATCTGTATGTTAAATTGAACCATCCGACTTTATTGCCGTCAACTGCGTAGAACGGATATTCCTTCATGCCGACTAAGCCGCCCAGATAAAAGTCAAAAAAGTCAGGTTCAGTAGGACCGAAAATATTTCCAAGCCTTATTTTTGCTGCAAGTGTGCTGCGGTCAAACAACGGGAAGTGTATTTCGGAATTTAGTTCCAGCCTGTGGAAATTATAATTATTATAAACCGGCTGCAGTGTACCGTCTTTAACTTCATAATTTCCATTAGGGTTAAACTGGTTTACTTCATAATTATATGTTAGGTCAACTCTTACCCCAATAGGATTTATATCTTCATCAATTGTCGGTTTAATCATATCCAGAGTATATTTCAACTGGAAATTACTTCCAATAAAATAGAAATCGGTAGTTGCAGGATATAAAGTAGCACCCTGATCAGAATTATAAACAAAACTGCCTATATCATCGGAGTAACGGCTAAAGATATACCTGAATTCAAGATCCTGCCCGCGTGAAAAGATTCTTTGCTTCGCGGCAAAATCAATTTCAAAAAGATTGTAATTTACATCAACCGGAACCGTATAAAGATAACTTACGCTGTTACCGACTGTATCCGGCCCAAAGCCAAGCGAAGTATTAGCCTGCCTTCTGATATCATAAAGTTCTATAGAAAGTTCAGGTTTTATCCCCATATTAAAAAGCCCGGGTATTTTATTCCGGTAATTAAAAATAAGGAACAAGTCCCATTCCTCACGCATATTTATAGCTGCCCCGGCAAATATTGCATACCTGTCAAGCATATCGCTTGAAGATACATACATGCCTGGCTTCAGCTTTTCAAAGAAATTACTTGATGAATTATAGTTATCGTATCTGATGAACGGGTAAAATGTAAGCTTTGAAAAGACGCCGCTGTAGGGTTCTTTCTTGTAATCCGGCACTTTATAATCATCATAGTTTTGATAAGAGGCAAGATCATACTTAGCCAAATCGCCTTTCGGCTGGTCTTTATCAAGCGGAGGATTATTTAAACGCTGGTATGTTTTTCCTGCAATAACCTTATTTTGCTGTTCAGGACTGATTTCGAAAATCTTAAAACCTTTTGATGTATAACCCGAATATAAAATATTTCCGCTTGAATCAATTGAAGGCATAAAAGTACCGCCTATTGCATTGGTAAGCTGCTTCTTCTCCCCCGTTTTCAGGTTATACGAATAAATATTAAATATACCCGAAGAATCCGAACAATAAATCAGATTCCCGGATTTATCAAACGCTGCGTTCCTGTCGTCATTATTAGTTTTAATTACAAATTGAAAATTATTTCCTGCCGTATCAATTTTGGCAATGCTTCTGTTATCTGCGTAAGAATAATCAAAAAGGACATAACTGTTATCGGGTGAATATTTCGGCTGATAAACCTGCTCGCCGTTTTTAAAGCTTGTAAGTTGTTTAAAATTCTTGCCGTTAAAATCAACTGTTCCCAAATTAGTCGTACCATCGCGTTCAAAAATGAAAACGATCTTGCTTCCGTCCTGAGAAACCGACGGCTGGTTTGCGCGAAGGTCAAAAGTTAATCTTGTCTCTTTGTCTTTATCAAAATCATAAACGTAAACATCATGCACGTTATTCCAGTTAGGGTTATCATCATCAAGCCTTGCATATAGTATTTCATTTTTACCCGGAACCCAGCTTAATGTAGAATTGACCCGTGCTGCCGCAATCTTTTCTTTTTTTGTCTTAAAGTCATATACATAAACACTTGCTATGGAAAAATAATCTTCGTTTTTGTTTGATACGTATGCAAACTTAGAACCGTCTTTTGAGAAAACCGGGTAAAAGTTTCCAAAGCCACCGGTTGTAATGGTATCGCCTATAACTAAGTTGGATAAGACATCACTGCTTCTTTTTTTATAATCACTGACAAGATAATCTTTCCATTCATTATATACTTCGATGCCGTCCTTACCCAGCACGTCCTCAAATGCATGATCCATTGTAAAAACGCCTGTCTTACCAAGGTCATGACTAATTTTCTCAATTTTATCTTCGCCGTATTTCTGTGAAATATATCTTGTTAATGCAAAACCGGAATTATAAACAGATTCATTACCCAAACTTGTTTTATCAAATACACCCATTTGATTCCACGTAAGCATGTTGTTGCTTAATGCATAGCTTCTTAGAATCATGTCTCTGTGGGAATCCCAGTTATCATATCCAAATTCCTTACGCTGATATTGTGCAGTACCTTCTGCAAACCATGAAGGCACGTTAACAGTTGCCAAAGGATAGGACGCCATAACATTCGGAAAGCCATATAAAATATCAGGCCTTCGTTCATCCTCATAATTCAGTACCTGCAGAAACAGAGCCGGAAACGTCCTGGAAAACTTCATCCCTGATTGAATCTGCACCATATGAGTTGTTTCATGCGTAATAACATTCCTAAGCCAGTTATGCGTTCCGCGCAAATCAAAATCCAGCGCGCTTGTCCATATCTCAATTCTGTTATCAAAGAAATAAGTTGCGCCGTTTGAATAATCATCAATATCTTTTATTATATAGTTTATAACTCCGGGGTCATAATCATAAAGAGATGTTAACGGGCCGATTACTTCATCTGCTATTTTGGCAACAACCATTGCCGTGCGCTCTGCCCCACCGTGGAAATGAACCTGACAATGCTTGCCCGTAATCGTATACCATTTTAACTCAGGATGGAAATCCGTAAACTGAGAATATGAGGTTGATTGAATTAATAATACGGTTAGAATAAAGACAAATAATTTTGGTATAATATTTAAATTTAATTTCATCAGTTTTTAGTTTAGTAAAGAAATAGTTTACTTTATTTTCACCGGGTAATACAGCCATATGCCGGATTAGACCGCGGAATAATACCTTAAGTTAACTCAACAGCTTCTTATTAATCAGGCTGTTCAAAAAAATATTGTATTGCCCTTACCTATGCGTAGTTTTAAGCCGGAACACAGGTAACCAATTAAATTATTTTACTCATGTTGACCGCTGGTAATGGTAAACCGTTAAAACGGTTAAAATCACATATTTGATTTAAGCAGCCCATGACTTAAGTCATGGGCTGCCAAGTAAAAAGCTTATGTTTTGTAACCGTTTCAACGGTTTTCTGATAAACTAAAAATAGGCGATCAACTTGATTTATTTTAATAAACTGGTTACTTAATAACGGCAATTTTAATAATATTTGTTTCAACTTTCCCGCTTACACTGGTAGCTTTTATGCTGGCAAAATAAATACCGCTCTGAATATTCCCTATATTCCATTGAGTTTCTTTTTCAAGCCCCCCCTGTGCATTATCGGTTAAGCCTGCTACATAATCACCCGCAACGTCAAAAATCTTTATGTCTATTTTGGAATCTTCCGAAACATAATAATGTATCCTGGTAGCGCCGCTATAAACAGGGTTTGGATAATTATATGCTTTGTTGGCAGGGAAAAAAGTATTTATAATATTCTGCGAAACAGCAGCTCCTACATAACCATTATTACCGTTGTTCCCGTTTTCTTCCTGCCAGAAAACTTTTCCTGTACCCGAACATATTGCCCACGCTGCAAAAGTTCCCATCTGATTATATGCTGCAAGAGATAAACTTCCGTTATATTCATACAATACAGGCGTACCGGAAAGCTCCGCGCCTGAAGATATTGGAAATCCCGTTACAACTTTTCCCGAAACACCGTTTATCGCAAATATTCTTCCGTCGGTTGTTGCCGATATAATTTCAGACTTATTGTCACCTGTTATGTCAGCCGTCAGCGGAACACCCGTAAAACCAAGTTTTTGCGGATCAGTAAACGGGAAGTTATCTGCTTCTGCTCCCTGCATATTCACGGCTTCAAGCTTATTGCCATTATTAAAAACTATATAAATATTGCCGTCCTGTTTCAAATCTGCAAGAGCAAACGATTTTATTGAGTCTATAGAATTTATTTTAAATTCATCAACTAACTTACCGCTGCTAATAATATCAAAAGTATTTCCGCTTAGTAAAGCAACAATTTCTTTATTCCCGTTTTTGTCGTTGGTTAAAGCTATCTGGATTAGATATCCGGCGCTGCTATATTTATTTCCAAGATTATCACTTATAAAATAGACATAAGATTGTTGAGAATTTGAACCTGCTGTGTGTATAACATTAATTGTTCCGCCTAATGCATAATAATCGTTATATGCTGCTATATTAGTTATGCTGTATCCCTTTGCTGAACTGTCCGCAATTACTGTACTGGTGGCATCTATTGAATAGGATTTAATATATCCGTTTTGTGTACCGATTAGTATTTCGGGAATTGAATTCTTATAAACAATAACGGGAGCAGATGTAGCTGCATCGCCAATATTTATCTGGCTTAAAGCCCCGGAAGATGATATAGTATTATCTGTCTTATATATATTTAACGTACTGTCATATGCGCCGAAAATATATTGAGTAG
>JARLHB010000043.1 GCA_031292465.1 Ignavibacteriaceae bacterium | reverse complement strand
CCTGCAAACGATTGTGGAAAGCGAAGAGGGCCAGACTAATAAAACAATTTATCCTTCTTCACTGGCGAATACAGAATTGGCATATTATGTTAATGGGAAGGACCTTCTTGGCAATTGTCTTAGAAATGCAGAAGCTGCCGGGATAAAAGTATTTGTAGGAACAAGCGCTAACAGCCTTTGGTGGGGATCGCATGGTTCAGATACAACTTGGCTTTACAATCAGATGGAATATGATAACCAGGTATGTGATGAAGTCTGGAGCCTTTATAAAAACAAATATCCTAATACTTTTTACGGATGGTATTGGGCTTATGAAGTCGACAACGGGACCTGGGCTTCCGAAGCTGCACAGAGTGAACTTATTCATGCAATGAATCTTCAGCTTGATCATCTTAGTGCAAAAGGAGAAAAGCTGCCTTTTATGTGGTGCCCGTTTATGAATGTTGAATACGGAACTGCCGATGAGTATAAGGCTTTATGGGTAAATGTTTTTTCCCAGCTTCATACAACAACCGGTGATATATTTTCACCGCAGGACCTGGTAGGCAAAGGCGGTTATACGCTTACCGAAATGGATGAATGGTTTGCAGCCCTGCGCCAGGCTGTTGATACTAAACCAGGCCTGCTTTTATGGCCCGATGTTGAGACATTCAATTTTGACGGAACATCTGCTACTATTGACCGTGTAGTTGCACAGATGAAGGTTGAGCAGCCTTATTCGGATAATTATATGACATTTGCATTCTGTCATTATGACAGTCCCAATAATATTGATTCAGGCTTCTATAAAACCTATATAGATTATCTTAATAACGGTGTAGTGGAATCGGTTGTTCCTTCTGCTCCGACAAACCTTAAAGGGACAATTAATTTCGACGGATATGTACAATTAAATTGGGGCGCTTCAACTGATAATATAGGTATATGCGGATATTATATTTACCGTAATGGACAGCAGATATGCAGAGAAGAGGTACCTGTATTAAACGGCGCAGCAAGCACGCCTTTGGCTACAAATATAACAGATGTGGCTTCAAGTTCTAACACGGATTATACATATGAGGTAAAAGCATATGACTTTGCGGGTAATATTTCCGAAGCCGCGTCATTAAAAATTAATTCGGGAAGCATTACATATCTATCAAACAAAATTTCCACAGGATGTTCTTACACAGTATCATCACCTGCTGATGCAGGCTATCCTGATGCAGGCAATAAAGAATTAACAAACGGCAGCTTTGCACGTATTAATTCTAAAGGCGATCCGGCTTGGGAAGGATATTACAACAGCAACAAAGCAAAACGCGATATTATAATTGATCTGGGAAGTGAAAAAACCGTACAGCAATGCATTGCTTATTTTCTGTACGATTCATCATCTTCTATTCTTCTGCCAACACGGGTAAATGTATCAATATCTACAAATAATTCGGATTTTACAGACGCAGGAGTTTTAGCTATACCTGATATCGCAACCGGTACCACTGCTTCTTCATGCAGGTGCATTAATACATTATTAACTTCTGCAAATGCAAGATATGTAAAGTTTAGTGTAACACCCGGCAGCGAGTGGACATTTGATGATGAATATGAAGTACGTAACGGTAATTCAACCGGTGTAAATGCTGAACCGGTAATTCCGAAAGAATATTCTTTATCCCAGAATTACCCGAACCCATTTAATCCTTCAACAGTAATAAATTATCAAATTACCAAAAAAGGCAATGTATCGCTTAAAGTGTTTAATATCTTAGGCAAAGAAATAGCGGCCTTGGTAAATGAAGAAAAACCGGCAGGAAGTTATTCGGTTAATTTCAATGCTTCATCAATTCCCAGCGGTGTATATTTCTATCAGATTAAATCAGGAAGTTATTCAGCAACAAAGAAAATGATCTTAATGAAATAAAAAATAGTTTATTCTTTTTGAATATTTAATTATTAAAATAAATTGTTTATTATATAATAAAGGAGCGGCTTTAATGAAAAAGATAATTATAACATCATTAGCGATGATGTCCTTAATATTATTCAGCCCAACAGGGCATGCACTGGCAGATAAAAAAGATAATGCACGTAAAGATTTACCCGCGGTACAATTTGATAAAAATAATGTAGTGCTAAAACTGGCAGCTATCTCAGATACTCACATGCAGTGGAAAGACGCAGTATCTTCGGTAAAACTTCTTAAAGCTCTTAAACAGCTAAATGAGAGAGCCGGCGGGAAATTGGATGCACTTCTTATTTCAGGAGATTTAACCGACTATGGTACTCCGGATCAGGTAGTTGAGCTGAAGCGGATTATTGACAGCAGTAAAATTGACCTGTCAAAAACAAGGTTTGTATTTGCATTAGGGAACCATGAATATTATAATCACCAGCTTCAGCATGCCCCCTGGAACGGCGGATATTTGTTTAGGGATGTCTTCGGAGATAAAGTATATAACGGCGCCTCAGATGAAGAAATAAAAGCAGGTAACTATCATACTGTTGTAAACGGATATGATTTTATGGCAGTTTATTGTGCACAGTACGATAACGGCGTTAAGTATGCAGAAAGTGATATTAAATGGCTTAAAGAACAGCTTGCTAAAGCTGCTGCAGAACGCCCGGGTAAACCGATTTTTGTTACTTCTCATCCGAACGTTACAGGTACAAACTTTGGCAGTAATGAAGGTGATTTTTGGAATGGCAAAGATTTGTATGATGTGTTTAAAGATTATCCCCAAATCATATTTTTCTGCGGCCATCTTCATTTCCCTGAAAATGATGAGCGCAGCATCTGGCAGGGAGATTTTACAACCATAGGTTTAGGTTCAACTTTTTATTGCTCAAATCACCCGACTGATGATGAAAACGGGAATACTTTTATTGATCTTGCAGGCGGTTATGAAACTTCCGATGCACAGAAAACATCACAGGGTACTTATGTTGAAGTGGATAAAAACAGCAATGTTAAAATAACAAGGCTGGATTTTACAAATGATGAAGAAATTAAACAGCCCTGGCTTATTCCTGCACATAAAGCTGATAAGTCT
>JARLHB010000444.1 GCA_031292465.1 Ignavibacteriaceae bacterium | reverse complement strand
TGAACAATTAATCCTACAGCATAATCATTTGTGCCAACATATGCCTGCGGAGTTAATGCCCCTTTAGCTGTTCCCATAGTATGGTCATTAGGAAGCCGCATTATTGTAAAATCTGGAAGCGAATCTCCCTTTACATAATCATCAAATTCTTTTTCCCATTGTTCATAGCGGTAAATATCGCTTATACTTAAATCCCAGCCGGGATATGTATGACTTGTATATTTATCCAGGTCTGCATCGGCACCGTAATTTCTTTTATTTTTATCTGATGCAAAAGCATTAGTAAACTCCCCATAGTTACGCATAGTAAGATGATGATTAACAACATCGTTCCAGATGTATCCCGAAGACGGTGCATCAATGGGAGAACCACCTTCAAAATTATATTCCTGTCCACGCCCGCCGTAATTAACAGGATAAAGCTTTTCCACATAATCGGTAGCGTATGCCGCTGTTGACCAGTTATGGCCGGATGCGCTTACTTCGGCATCATCGTAAAAATTATCATACAGGGTAAATTCTTCGGCTAGCTTATGCTGGTTCGGAGTAACTGCCCTCGGGAAAAAACAAAGCGACGTATCACCGTTCCCTTCGGTTATATCACCAAACACCTGGTCGTACGTCCTGTTTTCTTTTATTATATAAAAGACGTGTTTTATTTTATCGCTCCTTACCAGGTTATGCTTGTCCGGTATTACATTTTGAATACCAATCCAATTTTTCGGTTTTGATATATAAGGCGTGTTCTCATAAACCTGCCTGCTGTATTTAGCCATGACTTCTGCTGTTGGATATTTTATAACCGATACCGTCCCCTGGAACATTGTACCGATATATTTCTTATTAGAATTTGGAAGCGAACTTAACCCTTTGCCGTTGGCAACAATTATTTCCTTTGTAAGGGGAATAAACTGTACTGCAGCAGGATACCAGCCTACAGGGATAAATCCAAGGCTTTTGGATTTATTCTTCTTTGTAATATTGAATAATGCTATATAATTATTATTTGCGTTTGCCACCATCAGAACATTTTCATCACCATTGAAGCATAGCGCATTCGGAGTGCTGCCGAACGGCGCATCAACAGAAAGGGAAGAATTCAGCTTCTCTGTTTCTTTCTTCAGCATTAAATCAACCACAGAGGTAGTATTATTATTTGCATCTGCAACAAACAAACGCTTATTATCTTTGGCAATAATAAGCTGGCAGGGATGGTCGCCAACTTGTATTTCATTCATTATTTTAAAATTATTAAGATTTATTTCCGCTATTTCTGCTTTACCCCAAACGGAAACGTATGCAGTATTTCCGGAATGCGCTGCCTTTACGTCATAACATTCACCGTCAAGCTTTACAGTATCAATTACCTTCTTTGAATTGACATTACAGACATATAGAGATTTGGATTCCTTTGAAACTGCTAAAAGATAATTTTTCTTTTGCACATAAGCTATGCCCGTTACGGATATATTTTCCTTAGGGTATTTTGCTCCCAGAATAATGGAATCTTTTAATGTTAACCTGCCTGAATTGAAATTGAAAATGTATATCAGGTTGTTATTTCCACCGGAAACAAATAATTTGGAATTTTTATCATCAAAGGCTAAGCCGTACCACACATTATTCAGAATTACTCTTTGCACTTCCTTCAGGCTTTGCAAGTCAATTACAGAAACCGAATTTTCACCCATCCCGCTATTAATTGTTGCAGCATACTTTCCGTTTTTTATAATAACCATATTAAGAGGAAGCGGTCCCACTCCCACCTGTTTTCCTGCGGGAGTAAGCTTCCAGCCGTTATGTAGCAATGTATAATTATCATATTTGCCGGGAAGTATTTCCTTTTGCGCAAGAATATTTGCAGACGAGATACCCCATAATAATATCAGGCAGAATAATCCCGGTATATATTTCCCAATGTTAAAAGAATTTTTACTCATCTTTAATCGCCTTGCTGAATACATAAAATAGTCTGCTGATATAATTTACTAATTTATTTTGAAATCATAATTGAATTAAAATATACAGTTGCCAAAATATTTTTCAAGTAATTTTTGAATATATGCTACACTTATATTTTATTTAAATATTATTTTCTTTGTAACCATTATGTGTACTGTAACCGTATCCTTTTAGAAAATAAACCGTCAATTCTTTGGACACTATAACCTTTTGGGATACTATTAATTTTCGTCTGCCGTAATTGTTTCTAAGCATAATGTTTCAGCCTGATTAAAACAATAATGCTTTACTAACGTGTACTAATAAATAAGAATAAATTGTTTTGGGGACTATATATTCTTTAGGAATAATCTTAGACATATTATAGATAGCAGCCCAATATTATCTGGGACTATATCATAAACCATTTAAATATGGTATAGCGTTGAAACAAACAGTAACTTATTTAGATAGAACAATTACTAAAGTCTTAAATTTTAAGACACAGTTTTACTATTAATACAAATGGTAAATACTAATAAAGGACACACTCAATTGGCAGGTTAATCATTTTAAAAACCATATATCGATTTAAAATATTCATCTATTTCAGATAATATTTCACTTGTTCCGATTTTTTTACACTTTATTTTATTTATAGTAGATTTAATCAATTTATCAATATATTCTAATTGATTTTTTGTTGGTTCAATAAACGGTATCTTTTTTATATAATTTGAAGGATTGTTTGCAGAAGGATTTATTGTTCGTATTAGTTGATTACAAGTGTTGCTATTAAAAAAAGCTAGCAAATAGTATATGATATTATCATTTTGGGGGAAAATGCCAACAATTGACTGATCAAATATTTTATTTTCTATCAATGATGCGGAAATTCTTGTTGAGCTGATCATAGGAACACCGATACCATATTTAAAGTAATATTGTGAATTTTGGAAACGT
>JARLHB010000443.1 GCA_031292465.1 Ignavibacteriaceae bacterium | reverse complement strand
TCAGGCAGTAAATGATGAAACTGGAAAACGAATCCTATATTCACATTCCTGAACTTGTTAAGTTTTTCATCGGAAAGAGTAAATATATCCTGCTCGTGAAAATAAACAGAGCCGCTGTCAGGCCTGTCAAGCCCGCCAAGCAAATGAAGCAATGTACTTTTACCTGCGCCGGATGCTCCGACTATTACGGATATTTTATTCTCTTCAATATCAAGGGATATAGATTTCAGAACTTCAAATTTTGAGTTATGATTGTTCTTATATCTCTTTACTAAATTTTCTGCTTTTAGAATTATCGGATTATCCATTTTTTCTCATTAAATAAAAATATTACCAATTTTTACCACCCCCGGCTAAAGCCGTTCCCCTCCTTACTAAGGAGGGGATTAAGGGGAGGTCGTTTTACAATAAATATAATGTAACTCAAGCTTAATTCGTGTTACTTTATTATTATTCCCATTTTATAGCTTCAAGCGGATCAACTTTTGCCGCGCGCCTTGCAGGCAATAATGATGCAAAGAATGAAAGCAGCATGGATGCGCCTGCTATAAAAAAGAAATCGGTTACTCTTACCTGAAGGGGGAGCGAGTCTATTTTGTACTGCGTCGGGTCTAACGGATAAATATTGTACTTCAACTGAAGGAAGCATACAAAGTATCCCAAAACTGCTCCGGCAATAGTACCGATAGCGCCTATTAAAAGCCCTTCATACATAAATATCTTCAGAATAGATTTCTCGTTTGCTCCCATCGACCTTAAAATGCCAATATCTCGTTTCTTCTCAACAACGGACATAGAAAGCGAGCCAAGAATATTAAATGTAGCAACAGCTACGATAAGGCACAGAATTATGTAAGCGGCAAAGCGTTCAAGCTTCATAACAGTATAAAGCTCGCGGTGAAAATCATACCAGGTGTTAACGCTGAACATGTTATTATCAAGCTTTTGTTCAAGATTTTCTTTTAGATCCGAAGAATTATTTATATTATCAAGCTTAATGTCATATCCCTGAACATTATCATGGTAACCGAGCAGGCCCTGTGCGGTCTCAAGGTTTGTAAATATATATGATTCATCATACTCATTATTGTTGGAACTGTAAATTCCGCTTACTACAAACTTTTGAGATTTGGGCTGGGAAAGCTGCGTAATTACATTCTCAATGCCAACAGGCGAAATAATAGTTATTGTATCACCCACTGTAGATTGAAGCCTGTCTGCAAGTGTAAGGCCGAGTATTATTGTAGGAGTGCCTGTCTCGTTCGTAAGGTGATAGCTTCCGAAAAGGATGTCTTTCTTAATTCCGTAAATATCATCCCCGGATTTTTCAACAATTCCTTTTAAATTTATTACTTGCGTTAATCCCTGGTTGTATGCAAGCACCTTGCCTGATACATAAGGCGCATAATTTTTTACTTCCGGTATGGTTTTAAGTGCAGAAGATATTTCATCTTCCTTATTATACCCATCCTGGGAAATGATTTCTACGCGTGCATGAGGATCAAAAGTGACAAGGAATGATGTAACAAGGCTGCCGAATCCGTTGAATACCGATAGCACAACAATTAATGCTGCAACACCGATAGTTATTCCTGCTATTGATATAAGCGATATTATAGTGATAAAATTAATTTTATGCTTTGATACTAAATAACGCTTTGATATGTATGATTCAAATTTCATTAGCTTAAAAGCCTCCGGCCTAATTAAACCGCAAAGTTGATACCGGCTGAATTTTAGACGCAATATAACTGGGCATAAGCGATGCAACAATGCAAAGTGCAAAAGTTATAACTGAAACAATTAAAAAATTCTGCGGTGAAATAAAAATAGGTACAGACGACATAAAATATACAGAAGAGGGAATTGATATAAGCTTGTAACGGTACTGCAGCCAGGTTAAAATAAATGCAATTACGTTGCCTATTAATATCCCCGCTATTGCCAGGTAGCAGCCCTGGTAAACAAATATTGAAATGATCTGTTTCCTTGATGCTCCAAGTGATTTCAAAATACCCACTGCATTTGTCTTTTCAAGTACAATCATTAATAAAGTACCGATTATATTAAATACTGCAACTATAATAATTAATCCCAATACGATTGGAATTGGTTTCTTCTGAAGTTCAATCCATGTAAAAATATTTCTGTGTATCTGATATATAGATCTTACTGCGTAAGGATAGCTGAGATGATTTGTAAGGTAATCAGCAAGGCTGTCAATTTTAGAGATGTCATTTACGCGTATATCATATCCGCTTATGTTGTCGTTTGTATTAAATAATCTTTGCGCCGTATTAAGATTAGTATAGGCAACTAAATCATCATAAGCAGCCATGCCGCTTTCAAAAATTCCGGCAATAATAAATTTCTGTATATTGGGCATATTTTCTGCCGAAGGAATTTTATTCTTGTTCAGCGCGAATACAGTAACCTTGTCACCGACTTTCACCATCAGTTTATCAGCCAGCTTTTTACCTATAATAATTGATGGCAAAACCTGATCGTCTTTTAACTCAAGCTTGCCCTGAATAATATCTTCCCGCACACCTTTCCAGTTATCTTCCGGCCTAATGCCTTTTATGCTTATTCCGTCTTTTGTGGTTTTACTGCTTATTATTGCAAGCTGAGAAACAAACGGATTAACATTTTCAGCATAAGGGTAGAGTTTTTCTTTTAATACAGGAAGAATTAAATTATAATCTTTAAGCAAACCGGTATAAGATGCAATCTGAATATGCGAATCAAAATCAACAATCTTATTTGTTATTGTTCTTTCAAAACCGTTTAGTATGCTTAAGGCAATAATTAATGTAGCCACACCCAAAGCAATACCGGTTATTGAAATACCGGATATAAACGAAATAAATTTGGAATCTTTTTTCGAAAATATTAGTCGTTTTGAAATATATAGCGGAAATGACATTTATTCTAATCTAAAATTAATTGCATTTTTAAAATTAACTAAGATACTACTTACATAAAAATTATGCGGCAAAATACTTTCAAATTTTGCAGGCTCTGTAACGCTGTCTATAAGGGATCCATAATTGGACAAGATGTTGAGGAAAACAGAAGAAAAACGACATTTTATTATAAATCTATTTTGGGAGCCACTAATAATTTCCTCTTAGGCAAAGAACAATGCAATTTAGGAGTTAACTTTTTTGCCGTCTTTTTTATTTAATTTTTTAATTCTGTCCTAATAAAACCATTTCTGTTTCGCTTCTCCGAAGCTCTGTCCATCTTTCTTTGTTGCTTCCTACTGATGTTTCGCTGCTCCGCAGCTATGAAATAATACAAGAACTATCTATATGTCTTTGTATTTAGCCACCGGATAGGCAGTACATATTAATGTATTCAGCCGCATAGCGGCGGTACATTAGTAGTAATGTTACCGTTCCATAAAACCGGGAGCTTCAGCGAAGCGAAACATGGCTTTTATTGTTCATGGCTCGTCTCTGTTCTGGTGATTATTTGCGGAAGGAATATAACTAAACTAAATCTTTTTAGCTTTTATAGCGAGTCTTCTTTTTGTGGTCTTTTAGACAGGCTTGAGGCACCGTAATATCTTAAATAATTCTAAAATGATTAAATTGCTCATAAAATCTGCTGTAAAAAAATCATATTTCCTGCAGATCTAAATTTGTGACCAAATATTAAAAAAATAGGGGAGGTTACATTGTTTTTTTATAAATGATGACTTATATTTACCTTCTATTTTGAAAATCTTTTGAAATAGCCAAAAGCATAAGTTCTTACAAAATTTGATAAAAATAGTCGGATTTTAGGATTTAATGCGTCCCGATGTGTAATCGGGAAAGCCACAGGTTCTTACAAAATTTGAAAACAATGAGCTTTAATTTCGGGGCGTAGCGTAGCCCGGTTCATCGCGCCTGCTTTGGGAGCAGGAGGTCGCAGGTTCGAATCCTGCCG
>JARLHB010000442.1 GCA_031292465.1 Ignavibacteriaceae bacterium | reverse complement strand
TGTGAATTTTAATTCCTGGAATGTACTGTCCCAGACAATCCTTTTATATTCTTTAGAATGGATTATTTCGCCGTTTGTTGAAAGGACACTGTCGTCAAGGCCTAAATTCAAATAATGGAACCCGCTTTCATATTTTATTCCCTCGACTGCAGAAATATCATCAAACTTATATGAACCGTTTCCGATAAGCCTTCCATCTTCAACATATAGCTTCCTGTCAATAATATATTTGCCGCTCTCTTTTTGCTCTTTAATAAATTCGTTACTCTTCAGCATATGCTGGAAGAGATTTTTTTTATCCTGTTCAAGCTCTGATTTATTTTTAGCATCCGACCTCATATCGTAAGCCGTAATTTCTGCTATACCGGAAGTCGGGGTATCAAGCTTAACGTCGTATGTAATATGATGGAATATTAAGCATCCGCTAAACAACATAGATGCTGTAATAACAAGCAATGAAGAAAACAAATAATTATTTTTCATATAATAGCCCTTAAAATGGGTTAATAAATCCGGACTGTTTTATAATAAATTTTCCTCGTCATAAACAATATGCTCAAAGGTTTCCCTGCTTCTTATTAACTTATAGTTATTTCCGTCAACTAATATTTCGGGAGGCCGCCTCCTCATATTATAATTTGACGACATAACCATACCATATGCACCAGCAGACATAACCGCTATATAATCGTTACGTTTGCACCCGGATATGGTAATATTCTTTGCAAGGAAGTCCCCGCTTTCACAAACCGGCCCAACCACATCAGCTTTAATGTCCGGCTTGCCGTCTGTAATAACTAACGGCTGAACATGATGATAAGCGCCGTAAATACTCGGCCTCAGCAAATCATTCATAGCGCCGTCTGTAATAATAAAATTTTTCCTGCTTGTCTTCTTTGTATATAGTACCTGTACGGCAAGAATGCCGCTGTTCGCGGTAAATAATCTGCCCGGTTCAAGGAATACTTCGCAATTTAATTTTTTAAAAACTGATATTAAGGAATCTGCATATTCTTTTATTAAGAATGTTTTTTCATTGTTGTAATGAATACCTATTCCGCCGCCCACATCTATATGCTTTAGATTAATTCCTTCGGACTTTAACTGAAGAAATATTTCAGCCAGTCTTTCCGATGCTTCTATAAAAGGTTCCACCTTTGTTATCTGCGAACCCAGATGCATATCTATACCGGTAAATATTATATTTTTTAAGTCCTTCTGCATCCTGAATAATCTTAATGCAGTTTCAGGATCAACGCCGAACTTATTTTCCGCCAGGCCTGTGGAAATATAAGGATGCGTCTTAGCATCTACATCAGGATTAACTCTTATTGCAACCCTGGCGGTTTTATTAAGGGAACCTGCAATTTCATTTATTAAAATAATTTCTTCTTCCGACTCAGCTTTAATCATCAATAAGTCGTTCTCAAGGGCTAATTTAATTTCATTCGCAGTTTTTCCGACTCCGGACATAATAATCTTTTCCGGTTTGGCCCCCGCCTTTAAAGCGCGAAACAGCTCGCCTTCGGAATTAACATCCACGCCGCTGCCAAGGTCCACAAATGTTTTTATCACGCTAAGATTAAAATTAGACTTGCATGCAAAAAAGACTTTGTGATTTATGCCTTTTAAGGCTTCATCTATCTCTTTGTACCTGTCAATAAAGTATTTTTTGCTGTAAATATATGCCGGAGTACCAAATTCTTCGGCTATTTTCAAAACAGGTACATCTTCACAATACAATTTGCTGTCTTTATATGTATAATAATCTGAATTAAAGTATTTCATTGCTGCATTTTTTTCTTTAAGAATATTTCAAAGATAACGAAAAAAATCATTTTATATTAATAAGGCCCGCAATTATTACCATTTCATCACTGCATGGAATTAATATTGTTCCTAATCTTTGTACAATTAAAGAATATTTAATAAACTAAAAATTAGATACTGTACCCGCGTTTATTACCGGAGTATTTAAAATAAAAATGGGAGTTGAAAATTTGTATCCAACTCCCATATATAAAAGCAAAAGTTATAATTTAGTAGGTGAATTCAGTCTTCTGATAAAGGCCGATACTATCCTCTATAATTTTATAGGCCTGTTCTTTTCCCATAAAACCGTCCACAATAACTTTTTTATTTTCCAGTTTTTTATAATCCTCAAAAAACCGTCTGAGTTCAACAACCGTATGCGGAGGCAATTCTTCAATATTGTTAATATAATTAACCGACATATCGTTTTTGGCTACTGCAATTATTTTATCGTCATATTCATCCTCGTCCAACATCCTCATAACGCCGATTACCTTAGCTTCAACAATACACATCGGTTCAACATCAATTGAACAAATAACCAGAATATCCAGAGGATCACCGTCATCGCAAAATGTCTGTGGTATAAAACCATAATTTGCAGGATAATGAACCGCAGAAAAAAGTACCCGGTCTAATTTTAACAAGCCGCTGGTCTTGTCTAATTCGTATTTAGCTTTAGAGCCTTTTGGTATTTCTATTATGGCATTTACAATTGATGGGATATCTTCACCAATGTTAACAACATGCCACGGGTTATCATTTTTAGACAATTAATATCTCCATAAATTTGTATTTATCTGTCATTTAATGCGAAAAACTATAAATGTTAAATAATTTGCTATTACTGCTATCAACGCTATAGCTATTGTAATTACAACTGTCCAGAAAAGAAATCTTACCCACGAAATTGCAAAATATTCTTTAAGGTTTACATTTCTTATCATATTGCTTTCTCTATTTAATCAGTTATAAGTTTCAGGCCTTTTTTTGCATCTGCATTTTTAGGATCAAGTTGTAAGACTTTTCTATATTCTACTGCTGCACCATCTTTTTTACCTGACAACGCATATGCCTGTGCAAGCCATAGATGATATCTTGGCTCATTTGGTTTATAAGTTATAGCCTGTTTTAAGTTGTCAATTGCAGAAGAATATCTTTTTTTGATTAAATCATTTATTCCGAAAAAATCGCCATAAGCTTCAGCCAGCTCATCTTTATGGCTGTCTTCCGTTCCCTGCGCCAGTGAAATAACTTTTTTGTAAGCAACCCCGGCTTCATCTGTTGAATCGGCAGACCTGTATGTCCTTGCAAGCCAGAGATAAGCAGAGATATAGTCAGGTTTAATTTTGATAGCATCTAACAAAGTGGCACGCGCTGCATCATAATTCTTAATCTGGAATGCACAAATACCTTTGTTTATATGTGCGCTTAAATTAGTAGGGTCGGCACTTATTTTTTTATCATAATAAACAATTGCCGAATCATATTTCCCTTCCCTGAAATATTTGGTAGCAATAAGATCGGCTGTCTTAGTTATATAAGCTGTATCCTTTTGCAATGCATTTTTTAGGAAAATAATTGCGATGGAATCTTTCTGCGCATTTAAAAAGCTCACTCCCAAAACGTAATTGTCCCAGGCAGAAAAAAGTGTATCGGGAGTTGTGTTTGCCATTTTGATAGCATCATCCGTCTTCTTGGTATATGCAAGCGAAAGAGCATCAATTCTTTTTAAATCATTACTTTGCGGAAAATTTTGAAGGCCCTCTTCCGAAGTTTTGGCAGCCAGTTCAAAATTGTTCATTACGTATAATGCATTTGCCGCTAAAGAATAAACCTTATTATTCTTTTTATCGAATGTTAAATATTTTGTCAGATAAAATGCTGCGTTCGAGTATTGCTTTGCATAATAAAGCAGCTCTCCAACCTTGTCATAAGCAGTAATATTATTGGAATCTAACGCAATAACCTGTAAATATTTATTCGCTGCATCAGTATAACTTTTTTGTTTATAAAGTACATCGGCTATTTTGAACTTTACCTGCACATCTAAAGAGTCTATTCTTTCAGCATGTTTATAATCCTCTAATGCAAGTTCAAGGACACTCATTTTAGAATATGCATCACCCAAACTGATATAACCACCTTTATCAGTTGAATCATGTGAAGTAAGTTCAACAAGTATTTTAATTGCCTGGTCTGTAGAATCATGGCTTAAAAGAGACTTGGAGATTTCCAGGGCTTTTTTAAAATCATTCTTCTTAATTGCATCAGAAGCAACTTGATACTGGTCCTGGGCATAATTTAACCCTGTGAACAAAAAAAGGAGTATGCAAAATATGGTCGCTTTCATCTTATATTCCCGAATTAGTGATAATCATTTATTTTTACCGGAACAGCAGCAGGCGCAAGGTTTTGTTTGAACACTATCTGCTGCCCCTCATAACTTGTTAAAAACGTAGCAAATCCTGATGCAGGTGTTATAGATACATCATACAGATATATATAAACCATCTGCTTTAAAGGATAATAATTCTTTAATACATAACCTGGATGAGGAATATAATAATCTATATTCGGAGTTTTACTCTCTTCCGCATTCAGTGTTTTTTGTATTTGCCCTACTTTTATAAATTTTAACTTTGAAGAGTCCTGAACTGCATTAAGGCTTACAATTCCCAAAAGGTCGCCGCTTTTTAATATTTTTTTAACAACTTCTTCATCATTCAAAGCATATTGAACATTTTTAGGCTCCTGCCCGTCAAGAACTTCTTCTTTAATATACTGAAAAGTACCGGATGAATTTTGCGGCAGGACAAAACTATAATGCAGGTTTTTACCCATCAAAGCATCTTTTATTTCATCAACTCTTATCTCATCCGTCTTATTGTTCTTTGTGCCTATAATTGCAACTGCATCATAACAAAACTTGAAAATTTTAACATCAAGTTTCTGGCTGTCTATAAAATCAGATTGCTTTTTATTAAAATAACGGGTGCTTATAAATATTTTACTCTTATTATTGAGCAGATTAACCATTCCTTCCATTGGAGTGGTTTTTTTCAATTCAATTTTAACGTCTTTATAAAGTGAATCAAAAACAATCATTTCGTTTTCTATAACCGGGTAAACTGCGTCATCTACCTCAATAACAATATTGCCTTTGGTAGGAGTAACATTGCTCTCCTTGCATCCTGAAAGTAATATTACTATTACTGCAAAAAATCCTAGTATTCTATTCATTTTACATTCCGGATGTTATGTTTTTTTTAAAAATTGTTACAACTATTCTAAAAATGCCATAAAGAACAAGCACTACTCCGAACATAATTCTAAATTGAACAACAACGCCCTGCATAAAGTAATCTGCAATAATAGCAATTCCCAACACTATGAATAATGCTCCGACTGTATATGCAACGTATTTCATAATGTCCATGATTAATTCCTAATTATTTAACCTGAATTTAAATGGAATTGTTGTCCAAACCATAACCGGCGCTTTGTGCTGAATAGCCGGTGTAAAAACAAATTTCATTGCCGCATCTAAAGACGGTTGAACAAATATTTCAGAATCGAACTTAACAGCAACTGCTTTAACCGGTTTACCGTCCTTACCAATCAAAACTTTAACAACTACAGTCCCTTCTATTCCGGCTCTTTTTGCCAGCTCAGGATATTGGGGAATAGCAGGCTCAACAACTTCCGGTTCTATTTCTAATGGGATAAACTTCTTTATATCCGGAACTACTTCCGTACGGGTTTCCGTTTTTATATCAGTTTGAACTTCTTTAACCCCTTCTCCATTGCCTGATCCGGTTTGAACCCACGCTCTGCTTAATTCCGACTGAGTCGGAATCAAAGTTTCGTTTACAGCTTTGTCATCAGGAACAGGCACCGGTATTGCATTTTTTGCACTTGTACCTGGTGATGAAACTGCGATTGGCGGATCAAATGGAATATTAATAGAAGGTTGGTCAGATAAATTCACTACTATATAATGGTGTTTACTCACAATACCCTTTTCAGTAGTGTGTATAAAGTAATAAACTCCAATTAACAAAATATGAATAAGAACAGCGATGGACATACCTAGGCTGAAATTTTTTGCATACGTTTTCTTAAATTCAAAAAAATCTATCTTAACATTACCAGGAAATATCAATGCATTGTTTTTCATTTTGTACCTCCTTTATTTAAGATGTCTGTAACAGTTTAATTTTAACTGCGAAAAGAACTTAAGCTATCGTATTACTATTTCTCCTAAAATAATTACATTTTCCGTGAACAAAGTATTTATAATTTGCCGCCCTATAAAAATATAGAGCGGCAACATTTACGAAAATAAATTACCTAAACCAATAAATTACATTATTGATTAAGCTTGAATTTAAATGGAACTACAACCCAAACAGTAACAGGTGATTTATGCTGAATTGCAGGCGTAAAAACGAACTTTAATGCTGCATCAGTAGCAGGCTGATTAAAAACTTCGGAATCACTTTTGATTACTACAGCTTTTATAGCCTTACCTTCTTTGTTTACAAGAATTTTAACAAAAACTGTTCCTTCAACACCTGCTCTTTTAGCCAGATCCGGGTAAACGGGTGGCACAGAAACAACAACCTGGGGCATTTTTTCAACTGCCACAAATGAGTTCATGTCAGGTGTTTCATCTTTTTCCGGGGGTGCTTCTACTTTTAAATCATTTGTAATTTGTGCGCCGCCACCGCCTGTACCTTCACCGATAGGAGAAGCAACTTTATTCATTTCCTGCTGAGTAGCAATAGTCTGCTCTTTAGGAGCTTCAGCATCTGGTACCGGGGTAGGGATACCAACATTAGGTGCAACAGTTGGTGCAGCAACAGCAAGCTGCTGCTGTGCAGTGTTGTCTAATGATGGTGGTGGTCCAAGTTCACTGTACTTCAATATTCTAACGGTTGCAAAATTACCTTCATCCTCTTTAGTAATAGCCTGGATGAAAATATAAGTACCGATTAAGAATAAATGAATTAGTACCGCTATGGTGAGCCCCATACTTAAATTTCTGGGGTATAGCCTTTTAATCTCTATGGCACCATATTCAGTGGCTTGGTTAGCTACTAACGTATTATCAGTCATTTGCAATCCTCCTTATGATGCCTTAGTTAGTACTTGTTTGTCGGTATCTGTTAAAGGCGCAATCGAAAATCTGTTCAATTCCGAAACGTTTAGCTGGTCAATAACATCAACCATCATATGGTACTTACTTTTCCTGTCGAATTTAAGTAAGATAACCAGTTTGGAATTTTGCTGTGCATGGCTTTTGAAAAAGCTTTGCAAGCCCGAATACTCAATTTTCGTAACCGATTTATCAGAACCCTGACTATAAAATATTTTATTATTTTCATCGACAAATATTGTCATCAAATTAGACTCTGCGATATCAACTTTCACCTTATTATCCGGCGGCAAGTTGATTTCCATTGTCTGTTGTTTCCTCATTACGGTTGTAAGCATAAAGAATGTAAGCAATAGAAAAGCCACATCCACCATAGGCGTCATATCAATCCTGACAGCCAATCTTTTCTTGGTATGTTTCTTTTTATGCTTTCCTCTTCCGCCGCTATCACCGCCGACATCAGCTCCAGACATTTTTTTAATTCCTCTCTATTGTTATTTTTTGTCCTGAATCGAGTTAGTTACCATAGAAAATTTGGTGATCATGGTTTTTTGAAGAATGTTCATTACATCTTCAACAGTTCCATAATCGGCATCCGTATCACCCTTAACAACAGTTCTCAATTTAGGGTTGCTCATACGGGCTTGTACCAGAAGTTCAGTCAAATTTTCCACTTTAACCTGAATTTCCTTTTTCGACCCAGCATTCTTGCCGAATAAGTGTTCCATTAGCGCAGGTTGATCAACGCCCATATAAATTGAACCGTTTTTATCAATGTAAAGCATCATGATATTTGAATCAGGAAGCTTAAACGCCGAATGGGATGACGGAACTTCAATTTTCACTTCTTCAGCAGGAGCGAATGAAGTAGTTAACATAAAGAAAGTGAGAAGCAAGAATGCAACATCAACCATAGGTGTCATGTCGATTTTAACGGGCATTCTTTTCTTTTTAATCTTTGGCATTTTTAAGCCTCGTTATTTCGATTTAAGAATTTGAAGTACGTTATAGCTGGCTTCATCAACAGAGTATGTAAAAGTATCAACTTTATTGGTAAAGAAATTATAAGCAACTATACCCATAACACCGCAGATAAGACCGCCTGCTGTATTGATAAGAGCTTCAGAAATACCGTTAGCTAATGCGATAGCATCCGGTGCTCCGGCTCTTGCCATTGCAGAGAAAGACCTAATCATACCAATAACTGTACCTAAAAGGCCAATCATTGTTGCGATTGAAGCGACTGTTGAAAGAACAATCAAATTCTTCTCTAATAATGGTGTTTCAAGCATTGTAGCTTCTTCAACTGATCTCTGTATCTCTACTAACAGTTTTTCAGCTTCAATATCCTTTTTGTTAGCTGTAAGTTCAACATACCTGGAAACAGATGCTTTAATTACATTTGCAACAGAACCTCTCTGTTTGTCGCAAATTTCAATTGCTCCGGTATAATCACTATTGTCAAGAGCAGTAATAACATCTTTGAAGAAAGCAGGAACTGATCTTTTGCCGCCTGCTTTTTTAAGTGAGAACATTCTTTCGAAAATAATTGCAACGTCGATTATTGAAAGGAAAATCAACAAAGCAACAAGAGGGCCGCCTACATAAATTGTACCTAACATATTACCTACTACAGGTACAGTACGTAATTCCCCGTTTGAAAAGTTAGCCGGATTGCCCAGAACGAACATATAAATTACTATCGATATAGCAAACGCTAATATAAACATGATGATGAAAAACAAAGAATTTTTCATGAGTTATATATCTCCATTTTTTGTTTACGTATGAAACAGTTAATTAAACGTTGTAAATTACTCAAACAACGTGCCGCAATATTATTTAATTTTTTCTTTAGAAAAAAGCTTTTTTTTAAGGATTTTTATTTATGCACTTAAATAATTTTAATCTGCTATTTCAAAATGAAATCAATATTGATAATTGTGTGATTATTAGCTGCTTTTGGCATTTCAAATTGAAATCGGCTATGCCATGTATTTTTCGATCTGAAATGATTTAAGGCTAAATTTTATACTCTTTCCTTTTTCTCCAGAGAGTGGTCAGTGATATTCCGAGTATTTGTGATGCGTCCTTAGGGTTTGGATGGTTTTTTAGTACTTCTATAATGTAGCTTTTTTCAACGTCGTTTAAGGTAGGTATTAGTTCTGTAAATTGCCTTTCGCTTGTATGGAAAATCTCGTTTGGAAAATATTCGGGCTTTACAATATTATCCTTAGCCAGAACAATCGCCCTGTTAATCATGTTTTCAAGCTCTCTGATATTGCCCGGCCATGAGTATTCATTTAATAATTTCAAAGCTTCGGGGGAAAGCCTTATTTCATTTTCAGGGGAATACTTTTTCAGGAAATATTCGGATAGATGAGGAATGTCTTCCTTCCTTTCCCTTAACGGGGGAAGCTTTATTCTTATACCGCTTAGCCGGTAATAAAAATCTTCCCGTAGATCGCCTGATTTAATATCATCGTCAATATTCCTGTTGGTAGCGCTTATTATTCTGACATTAATTTTTCTTGTAATGTTTTCACCGACTCTTTCAAACTCCATATTCTGAAGGAACCTTAGAAGCTTAACCTGCATAGGATTGGCTATCTCTCCCACTTCATCAAGAAAAACAGTTCCTTGGTCCCCCATTTCAAACCTGCCTATCCTGTCTCTCATCGCCCCGGTGTAAGAGCCTTTGATATGTCCGAATATCTCGCTCTCAAATAAGCTTTCAGGTATAGCCGCACAGTTAATCGGTACAAACGGATTTGAGCTTCGTTTACTGTTAGCATGTATATAACGCGCCAGAATTTCCTTGCCCGTTCCGCTTTCTCCTTCAATAAGGACAGGAAGATCGCTGTCTGCAATGTCTTTTGACAGTTTTAAGATTTCTCTCATCTGGAAGTTTTGGGTAATAATTTCACCATCGGCATAATTTTCTTCTATCTGCGCCCTTAACCCCTGCACTTCTTTCAGCAGTATATGATGTTCAAATACTCTTTCGGCAAGATGGATAAATTCTTTATGTGTAAACGGCTTTGTAATATAATCGTATGCGCCGCCTTTAATAGCCTCAACGGCAGTTTCGATTGAGCCATGGGCAGTCATTAAAACAGTGGTGGTATCCGGCGAAATATTTTTAAGCCGGGCTAAAGTCTGCAAACCGTCAATAGGTTCCATTTTAAGGTCAATAAACGCAATGTCAAAATAGATTTCCTGCGCTCTTTTTAACGCATCCAAAGGGTTGCTGAATATTTCCGGCGTAAAGCCCTGCGAGCTTAAAGAAAGTTCAATTACTTTAAGGATATTTATTTCGTCATCAACTACTAAAACTTTTCCTTTATCCATTTTTCGACACTGGAATTATAATTTCAAATTTGCTGCCCTTACCGGGTTTGCTCCAAACATTTATAGACCCCTGGTGCAGTTCGATAATTTCTTTGGCAATAGTTAAACCCAGCCCAACGCTGCCGGGCTTGCTGCCGCTAACCTGTACAAATTTATCAAAAATTTTGTCAATAAATTCCGGGCTTATT
>JARLHB010000441.1 GCA_031292465.1 Ignavibacteriaceae bacterium | reverse complement strand
GGCAGAAAAATATGGGGAGCATTAGTACCCTATGATAAAGCCTGGCGTGCAGGCGCTAACGAAGCCACTAAAATTACTTTCGGCAGTGATGTGTGGATTGAAGGCAAAAAACTTTCTGCCGGTTCGTATGGCCTTTTTGTAATTCCAAGGGAAAAAGAATGGACAGTAATCTTTAATAAAATAGCCGACCAGTGGGGCGCTTTTGAGTATAATGAATCTCAAGATGCACTAAGGATTAATGTAAATCCTCAGCAATCTGATTTTCATGAATGGCTTAATTACACTTTTAGTGATATGAGCATCAATCTTCACGGGAAAAACTCTGCAATTGTAAATCTAAATTGGGAAAAAGTGAGGCTTCCTTTTAAAATAGAAACAGAAGTTAAATAATATATAAACCTTGCAATTAATTGAAGATTCTTGTCCAGGAATGTAAGTAGTACTACATCTTTTACAGGGAAATTATATACCTTTCAACAGCAGGTATATGCCGATTATTGTATTGTATATCTGTTCTCGCAAGTATATGATTTTGTGTTGCCTTATAGCAATTATTAAATACTACATACAAATTGCCTTTATAATATCAATTGTAAATATCATGCAAATGGATAAGGATTTTACCCGGGACTAAACTTATTTATTGCAATTTCGATTATTAGATTAGGTGTAGTGGGTTAATTATTACTTAAGATTTCCATTGGTAAAATTGGAATATATAGATTAAAGCTTAAGTAAGGTTAAAACCGTAAAAAATAGCAGCGGGATTGGAATTGAAGTCGGGCGTTAATTTTAAATAAGTGTTCTTACTTATTAAAAGATGTAGCTTTTATAATCCTATGCAGCGGTTATTTGATTTTTAATAGGGAAAAATCGTGCTGGCTGAAATACGAAAAATATTGCTTTACTTCAGGAAGCTTATAGCCGATGTAAAATATCTTGTCGCATTCCCAATAGCATCCCAAAAGAAGTATGATTACTTTCCGGATTTGTCTGATAATTTACGAATTAAAATCATCCGCGCTTTACTCTTAATTCCTCTTGTGCTGTTCCTTGAAGCTGAGTATTATTTAATTTTCAACTCGCATAGTACTTATTCGTATGTGCCAATTAAAATTTCTTCAATCACTCCTAAAAATTTATTAACTCAGGGTACAATATTTTTAAATAGTACGGATTCTTCCGAAATAAAAATCGGCATTAAGAATGAATCTTCGGTTAAAAATTATTTACATTTATCTTTGAAACAAAGCGAAAGTACAGATAAGGGTGTTGTTATCTACCTGCATGATAATGTCCCATTAAATGCAAATCTTATTATAAGATGCAGGACAATGGGGCAGCCAACTAAGTTCCGGATCGGCCTAACCGACAGCCTTTCTGATGAAACGACTAGAGAAGCTGAAGATTATTTCCAATATGCAGTTATTCCGGGCAGGAACTGGACTGATCTTATTGTCCCTTTGAAGCTTTCCGTAAAAAACAAAAATGATGCAGGCGGGATATATAATAATCTTTACTCCCTGAACAAGACTATTCGAAAAGTAGCAATTACATTTGATCCAAATGTAAATACTGCTGTAGATATAAGCGATATAAAGTTTGAATGGAAATTAAACAAATTGCCTGAAATTGTTTTGTTATTAATCATTTTGGGTGTCGGTATAGTTCTTTTTTTCAGAACTTCTTCCGGGAGGCAAGACTCTTCGGCCGGATTTGATTTTACTTCAACATCCATTACAGCCCGTGCTGTATTTCTTATAATAGCATTATCAGCCTCAATTTCAGCTCTTGACAATTTGTTCTCCGCATACAACAACGAATTATATCTAACATACATACTATTTATGTTGATGATATGTTTTGATGAATATTTTGCAGGCAGGTTTTCAGGAAAAGCCGTTTGGTCATTTCGTTATTCGTTTATAATCATTGCTGCGTGGATGTTTAAAGTTTCTGATAATGCTTTTATATTGTCACCGCTTACACTTGCGGCCTTTATCCCTGTCGTTCAGCAACGGAATAGAATAGTGCTTTTATTTTATAGCGCCGGATTATTAGCAATCTTTTTAATTATTGATAAAATCAGATATTTTATTCCCGATGCTACCGGGGCGCTTGTAATAGTAGGAGTTTCTGTTATTGCTGCGGTTTTAAAAGAAATAATTTCGTATGAGGTACTTAAATCTGAAACTAATTATACAAAATTTTTATATGAGAAACTTTTTGAGAATTCTTATGATGGAATTTATACCACTGATGAGAATGGGATAATAAAAACAGCTAATTATTGGTTCGGTAAAATGCTGAAATATCCTGCAGAAGAGATGCTTGGAAAGAATGTTTTTGATTTTGTCTCCAAAGATGACATTCCTTTGCTTGGCCGGATAATGAAAGAGGCTGTAGCTAAAGACTTTAATATGTGCGACATAAATTTTGTTGATGCCAACAATGGCATTCATACATCGCTTGTAAGGCTTGTGGCCATATATAAAAATAACTTACTTGCAGGATACCAGGCAATTGCAATCGATATTACCGCAAGGAAGCGCTACGAACAGGAATTATCAAAAAGTCAGGAACGTTATAAAACCATATTGAATGCTATACCTGATATAGTAATAATGTTTACGCGTGAAGGAATTATCTTAGATTATAATACACCAAACAACTCTGATTTATTGTATCATAAAAGCCTTTTGGGTAAGAACATTAAGGATATTTTTGAGCCTCATATTTCGCAATATTTTTTAATTCATGCCGAAAAAGCCTTTAACAATAATCAACCGCAAGTTTTTGAATATGAGTATAATATTAATGAGAATATATTATACAAAGAAGCCCGCATTGTTCCATTACGGGATGGTAATGTTATATCAATTATTAGAGATATAACTGAAAGAAGGCATGCTGAAATAAGGATTCAACACTATTTGGTGGAATTGGATGATAACAGGGTTACGCTTGAGAAAAATGCCAAAGAAATGGCAGAATTAAATTCCAGGTTAGAAGATATAAACAAAAGCAAAGATAAATTCTTTTCAATTGTTGCGCATGATCTTAGAAGCCCGTTTACAGGGCTGTTAGGTTTCTCAGATATTTTATCAACGCAGCTGGAAAGCCTTACGGCAGATGAAATTAAAACATATGCGGGACATCTTAACCATTCGTTAAAAAATGTTTTTAAATTGTTGGAAAACCTGCTTGACTGGTCAAGGATGCAGACAGGCAAAATTAAGTTTGATCCGGAAAACTTTCACCTTGAATCATTAATACAACGGATAGTGGGAATTTTCCAAATTAATACTTCGGAGAAAAAAATAGAAATTGAAATATGTGTAGAGCCGCATCTGGTTGTATTTGCTGATGAAGACATGACGGATATAATAATAAGGAATTTAGTTTCCAACGCAATAAAATTTACAAAACCCGGCGGTAGAATTTGTATCCGGGCGATAAAGAACAATAATGTTGCGGAAATAACCATAAAAGATAATGGTGTTGGTATACTGCCGGGGAATTTAAAGAAACTTTTTAAGATTGATGAGAACATTTCTACTGAAGGTACTGCAAGAGAAAGAGGAACAGGCCTGGGTTTAGTGCTTTGCAAAGAATTTATTGATAAAAATAACGGGCATATCGAAGTGAATAGTAAAATTAATGAGGGAAGTGAGTTTAAGTTTACTTTACCGCTTGCAAAGTAATTTTTCTAAAAAATTTTTATACAGCCAAATATTTTTCCATCAAATTTATTTTAATACACGGAGAATTTTTGTAATTTTACCGCATTAATAAAATGGGACGCTATGGATTTGCATAGTATCGTTATGGTAAAGCAGGTACCTGACACTGCTAATATATCCGGCCAGGTTATGAAGGAAGACGGCACAGTAAACAGAGCCAAGCTTCCTGCTATTTTTAATCACGAAGACAGAGCAGCGCTCGAATTAGCTTTGCGAATAAAAGACGAGCACGGCGGCAAAGTTACTGTTGTTACAATGGGCCCTCCGCGTGCATCAGACATACTGCGTGAATGCCTTTTTATGGGTGCAGATGAGGCTATATTAATTAGTGACAGAAAATTTGCAGGCGCAGATACTCTTGCAACATCATATGTTCTTGCCGAAGCTATAAAAAAAGTTGGTAATTATGATTTTGTCTTTGCCGGAAGACAGGCAATAGATGGAGATACTGCTCAGGTAGGCCCTCAGACTGCGGAGAAATTGAACATCCCTCAAATCACTTATGCTGAAGAAATTCTTGAAGTAACAGAAACTTCTGTAAAAGTAAGGCGGAAAATTGACGGCGGTTATGAAATCCTTGAATCGAAACTGCCTGTTTTGATTACCGCTTTGAAAGACTCGGCTTTTCCCCGCCCATTCAAAGCTAAAAGAGTAATGGCGTACAAAAATTCAAAAACTCTTTTGGAGTTAGAAAAACTTGCCGAAGGGAATTCACTTCTTTATACAGACCAGTTGAAGGAAGAATACCAGTCTAAGCACCTATATATTCAGACATTTACGATGGATGATTTGAAACTTGATGAAGCAAGATGCGGTGTTCATGGCTCGCCAACTAAAGTTCATAAAATAGATTCTGTGGTGCTTGCCGGCGGAAACCAGGAAATGGTAGAGCCGAATAAAGCAGGTATAAGTAATTTAATTGATAAATTAATGGAAGATCATATTCTAGGATAAATCCGTGAAGATACAAAATAAAGATGTTTGGGTTTTTATTGAACAGCGGAACGGTAAGCCTGCAGATGTAAGCTTTGAGCTTTTATCTAAGGGTAGGAAATTAGCTGAAAATCTGAATGGAAATTTAAAAGCCGTTGTTATTGGAAGTAAAATAAAACAACTTGCAGCAGAAACATTCAAATATGGTGCAGTAGAAGCGCTTGTTATTGACAGCCCTGAACTTGAGCATTACAGAACTATGCCGTACAGCAGGATATTAACAGAGCTGGCTGAATTACATAAACCCCGTATTATACTTTTTGGCGCAACAGTAATTGGAAGAGATTTAGCTCCCAGAGTAGCTTCGCATACAAAAGGCGGTTTAACAGCAGACTGTACGGATTTGCAAATATCTAATGTTAAATACCTTAAAAATGATTATGAAAATCTTCTTCTTCAGATTAGGCCCGCTTTTGGCGGAAATATAATTGCAACAATTATTACCCCCGAAGTTGAAATTCAAATGGCTACTGTAAGGGAAGGCGTAATGCGGTTAGATCCGCTTCCGGTTCCCGTTAATGGAAGAATTACCGAGATACCGTATGTATCCAATGAATTTGATAATCTTGTAAAAATAATAGAACAGCACCGCCAGGAAAACAAGGTTAATTTAAAAGGCGCTTCTATTATTGTTTCAGGAGGTTATGGAATCGGGTCTAAAAGTAATTTTAAACTTATCCAGGAACTTGCCGCGTTACTTGGCGGTGAAGTTGCAGGTTCACGTGCGGCTGTTGATGCGGGATTTTTAACCGCTGACCGCCAGGTTGGACAAACAGGCGTAACTGTAAGGCCTAAACTTTACATAGCTTGTGGAATTAGCGGCGCTATACAGCACAGGGCAGGTATGAATGAATCCAATAAAATTATTGCAATAAATTCAGACCCTGATGCGCCTATTTTCAGTATTGCTCATTATGGAATTGTCGGCGATGCAATGCAGATCATTCCGATGTTTATAAACGTATTCAAGCAAAAGTTGAGATGATTTGATGGCAAATTATTTTTTAGATAATACCGACCTGGTTTATCAGTTTGAAAAACTGGACTTAAAAGAAGTTGTTGAACTATTGGAAGACAACTATAAACAGGCGGAAAAGTTTAATTATGCTCCTGTTAATTATGAAGATGCAATAGAAAATTATAGAAAGATAATGGAAGTTGTCGGAGATATTGCGGCAAATTATATTGCACCCCGGGCTGCTTCTATTGATGAAGAAGGCGCTGCTTTTAAGGATGGTAAGGTAAGTTATGCTAAAGGAACTCGCGAAGCTCTCGATATCCTGTCAAAAGCAGAGCTAATGGGATTAATTTTACCCCGTGAATACGGCGGTTTGAACTTTCCTACAACAATCTACATGGTTGCAGTAGAGATGATTTCACGCGCAGATGCTTCCTTAATGAATCTTTTTGGTTTGCAGGATATAGGAAAAACAATAGCTCAGTTTGCAGATGAAATTCAAAAAGAAGAATTCCTGCCGGGCCTTGCTTCAGGAGAATTTACCGGAGCAATGGCGTTAACAGAGCCTGATGCCGGATCAGATTTGCAGGCAGTTAAATTAACTGCTTATCAGGATGAAAACGGTAAATGGTTTTTACGCGGAGTAAAAAGATTTATTACAAACGGCAACGGCGATGTACTGCTTGTACTTGCAAGATCCGAACCGGGTACAAAAGATGCCCGTGGACTGAGTATGTTTGTGTGCCACCGCGACGATACTTTAATAGTACGCCGTATTGAACATAAACTTGGTATTCACGGCTCGCCGACATGCGAACTTCAATTTAATGACACTCCTGCGCAATTAGTCGGAGCCAAAAGATTCGGGCTTCTTAAATATGTTATCTATTTGATGAACAGGGCGCGCATTGGTATAGGAGCGCAGTCTCTTGGAATAGCACAAGAAGCTTATGAAGAAGCTCTTAAATATGCAAAAGCAAGAGAGCAGTTTGGTAAGTCTATTTATTACCTGCCTGTTATATCCAATATGCTTATAGAAATGAAAGTTACTATTGAAGCAAACAGATCGTTATACTATTCAACGTGTGTATGGCTTGATAAAAAAGAGAAATATGAAGATCTTGTAGATGGCCTTAAAGCTGCAAAGAAACCTTTTGCAGATGCGAATGAAAAATTAAAGCACGCTAATAAAATAGTATCATTCTTAACTCCGCTTAGCAAGTTTTTTCTTAGCGAATCAGCAAACAAAATTTCTTATGATTCGCTGCAAATACACGGCGGAACCGGTTATATGAAAGAATTCAGCGTTGAAAGACTGACACGCGATGCCCGTATAACAAATATATATGAGGGCACATCCCAATTACAGGTTGTTGCTGCTACGGGTGGCGCAATAAATGATATTTTTGCAGAATTTTTTGATGACCAGGAAAAGAAAGAATATAAAGGAAATTTGATAAAACTTCTCGATTGTCTAAAAGAAATGAGAGAGTTGTATAAGGATTGTCTTAAATATGTAAAAGACAAAAAAGATTCAAATTTCCAGGATGTTGCAGCTAAAGATTTAGTAGAAATGTATGGCTATATTTACACCGGCTTCCTGTTGCTTAATGAAGCTAATACTCGCCAGCAGAAAGTTTTTACGGCAAGACGGTACATTCTGGACAGCCTCTCAAAGGCCAGAAAAAATGCCGAATCAATAAAAAATGAATTATATTCTGATGTCCTTCACGCAGATACAATTTTAATTTAATATTTCCGGGGTTAAACTATGAGCAAGAGCTGCATTATTTACAGGTTCTTCGACGACCGCGAAGAAAAACATTACCTTAATAGTTCTTTAGACCATCAAAAGCTTGAAGAGCTTGTTGAGGCATTTAAAAAGGAAAATAAAGATAAAGTCTACGCTAAAGAGTTTATTGATTTCCTTCTTAAGCATGATCCTGAAGCAACTGAAGTTGAAGTGAGAGATTTCTATTTTTAATATTTTTATGTGTGAGGCTCACTTTTAAGTGAGTCTCATGTAGTAATATTAAAAATATTTCCTTTTCCTAAAATCATGTTCGGATCAAAAATCTTTTTTAATCCGATCATTTTATGTATTGTATCTTCCCCATACATTAAATTGAAATAGCCTGTCTTTAATTTTCCAATACCATGTTCCGCAGATACAGTTCCTCCTAATTCAATTGCTTTCCTGCATATTTCACTATAAAGACTTACTCCTGTCTTATATTGTTCTTCGCTGTCCGGAAGCATATTCAAATGAATGTGGGAATTGCCGGCATGCCTGTATATAACATAAGCAAGATTTTGTTCCTGTACCAACTGCTTTGAATAAAAATATAATTCCTTAAACTTTTCATGGGGTACCGCTACATCGGTACCGAGTTTTTTTAAGTTCTTTTTTGAGATATACTCATTAATTTTTACAGATATTGAATGACGGAATTCAAGTATTTTCTTTTTATCTTCTTCAGTTACCGCAAACCATGCACTTTCTTCATCGCCGTTGAAATCAGAAATCAGAGCTAACCATTTTTCAAAATAAGCATCTTCATTCTCCTGTTTTACTTCCTGCTCAAACCAGACTGCCGCTTTTGCATTGTCCGGAATCCGGTTGTAATCGTCACGCAAAAAGTTTAGCGCTCTTTCATCAAAATACTCTAACGCTAAAGCATCAATCTCTCCGGCACTGTTCTTTAGCCGCGTGTTATAAGATATTTCCCTTGCTGTTGCTATAAAATTTAGTGCGTCAGTCTCTTCAAAGAAGAATATTACACATGAAATTAATTTTTCCGGCAGAGGAACAAGTTTTAACTTTATCTTTGATATTACTCCAAGAGTTCCTTCAGAACCTATGAACAGGTCAATCGCATCCATATTTCCTTTGCAATAATATCCGGCGGCATTTTTTGTTGCCGGCATTTTGTATTCCGGCAAAGCTATATTTATAATTCGTCCTGCTTCAGTCTTTAAAGAAATATTATAACCAACAGCTATATTTGAACCTCTTTTCAGTCTTAAAATATCTCCGTCAGGCAGAACGATATTAAGTTCTGTTATATAATCTCTTGTCGGCCCGTATTTAAATGTTTTTTCACCTGACGCATTTGTTGCGACCGTTCCGCCAATAAAGCAGTTCTTTTCTGTGGGATCAGGCGGATATAAAAGATTTTGTCCTTTTACTTTCTCCTGAAAATCCGAAAGCAGCACTCCCGGTTCAACTTCAGCTGAAAGCTGTTCCTTATTAATTTCAATTATTTTGTTCAGCTTTTCTGTAGAAATTACAATACCGCCCTGCGGAACCCTTGCGCCTGTAAGGCCTGTTCCGTTTCCCGAAATTGTAACGGGTGTATTCTTAATGGATGCTTCTTTTAGTATACCGGAAATATCCTGTTCGTTTTCAGGGAAATACACAGCCTCACAAAACCCCTTGTAGTTGGAAGCGTCTGATAAATAATTCTGAATTTCGTCCGGTGATGTTTTTATTATCATAGATTGTAAAAATTATATTATTTTAATTTAGCAGTGAAAGAATAAGAGTAATAAGAATATATTTAAATAATACCAATATTAGAACCGCCCCCGGCTAAAGCCGCTCCCCTCCTTTCTAAGGAGGGGATTAAGGGGAGGTCGTTGTACGCAAATATTTGTCATAATACTAATCAAATTCGCCAAATATGTTAATTTAACAAATGCTATTGTAATTCTGAATATTAACCCTGGAGATAATTGCGGAGAATCTCAAGGTATTTCTTTTGAGTATCAATTCCGGGTACATTCCCATTCATCCTTAGTCCGGGCAAACTATTTTCTTCGGGCAGGGGTAGATTTAATTCTGTCATAAGGCTGTTAATGGCATCAAACATATTTATTAAAGGATAGCTGTAATCCCGTAAATAATGGATCAGCTTTAACGTTCTGAATCCGTCGAACCACATTATCTTCTGCCGCCTGATCTGTTCAACCGTTTTTGAGTTCTTTAATATCCTTTGCCAATCCGTTTCAAATTTCTGATCGGCTAAAAAAGCAAACAAACCTTCATCAATTTCTTTTGCTGATTCAAGCAGTTCCACAACTGAATTATGAGCGTCGGCAGTAAATATTATCAGCCATTCCTTTAATATGCGGAAACATTTTGGGTCATATAATAAATATTCATTCTGAACGCCTGCAAGAAACCGGTTTATGCGCTGCCCGGTTCCAAACGGCACCCGCCATGATCTTCTGGCAGAAGGGTAAATGGTGGTTGTTTTTATCTTTTTAATAGGGTAATTCTTTGCCAGCTTTTCAAGAAAATAAAAATCTTCCGCCGCTTTTCTTTTATTCATCCCTTCCGATTTAATATAGCTTTCAAAATCACAAACTATGGTAGACCCGATTGTAGGGAATGCAAAAGGCGATCCGGCAAACTGCAGCCCAAGTTCATAGTACCGTAGGAATAATTCATAACAGATTATTGCCCGTGACTCTTCATTGCCGCATTCTATTTTATGCAAATAGTTAACAACTGCTGAAGAAAGATTTCCCGAATTGAAATTATCTACAATTTCAGTAATATAGTTTTTATCAATTGTACAGTCTGCATCAAGGCATACTAATATTTTTTTACTGGAAGAGTTATAATCGAAAATCAGTAATGCCAGATCCATTCCGATTTTCCTTGCAAGCCCGACACCCGAATCCTTTTGAGGCAATTCTTTTCCCGCTGATGAAGCATCAATCAGGCTGATCTTTAGTCCCGACATGGAAATTTTAATAACTAATTCATCATTAGTTGCCGACTGACATTCAATAATTGAATTGAGAAGCCCGATACTCTTTTTGTTATCTTCCTTTATTTGACATGAAGAAAGAGATGAATTATTGATAACAAATATTATTAAGGTAGAATCAAAATACTTAGGATCATTTTCCGAAAATGAATGTAAAAGGCATCTTATGTTTTCATACTCGCGTATTGCGGGAATAACAATTACAGTTGATATGCTTTTGAGCTCTGACGACTCGATTTCCCAACCGCGCAGTGCATACTTGTTCAGATATGATTCTACTATTTCAGGCAGCATTAATAAATATTAAATAATTGTTCAAACATAACCTGATATTTATCAAAAGGGAAATGATATAGCTAAGAATAAGTAATTATAGGCTGATGTAAATCAGGCCTACGCAAAATTTATTCCAGGATAAAGATTATTTAGTAAATATATCCTATTTTTAAAACTGTCAACCAGTAATATGTCATCAATAATAAATAATGAACCACTTGTTAAAATATCTTAGAATCAATACAAAAAGAACTATAAAAAATATTATAGCCTTCCTGTACACGAAAATTGAACCTAAGACTTTTGTAATTATTTCAAGCCTCGTAGTTGGAGTATTGTCCGGCCTGGCATCAGCGCTTTTAAAAAATATAGTACACTTTCTTGAAACAGAACCAAAGCAATACGTAAATCATTATGGGGTTGGCTTTATACTGCCAATATTTCCCATGATTGGTATAATCCTATCTGTTCTTGTAATTGTTTTTATATTTAAGGGTAAACTAAGCAAGGGGATTTCTAATATAATATATTCAATTATGCGAAAGGCATCTGATATCCCTAAGGAGGATATATTATCACATTATATAACCAGCGGGCTGTCTGTTGGCTTTGGCGGATCTGCCGGACTTGAAGCGCCGATAGTTATTACAGGCGCCGCTATTGGTTCTAACCTGGCAAAAGAAATTAAATTTAATTACAGGGTAAGAACAATATTACTGGCAAGCGGTTCTGCGGCAGGCATCTCTGCTATATTTAACAGCCCCATTGCCGGCGTAATATTTGCAGCAGAAGTTTTGCTGCCGGAGTTTTCAATCCCATATTTTATCCCGCTTCTTATTGCTTCAGCCTCTGCGGCTGTTGTATCAAAATTTTTATATAGCGGTCAAATATTTTACCTGGTTACAGAGGGATGGGTGCTTAGTGCAATACCTTTTTATATACTGCTCGGAATTTTATGCGGCGTAATTTCATTATATAATATCAAAGCCACTTTCTTTATAGAAGAGTATTTCGAAAAGCTGGGCAAGCGATATAAAAAAATTCTAATCGGGGGTATATTATTATGTATTATGGTTTTTGTAATGCCACCTCTTTATGGTGAAGGTTATTTATCAATAAAATATTTATTAGCGGGGCAGTTTGATAAAATTCTGCCCGGCGGTTTTTCATTTAACTTTATAGATAAAAACCTTTTATTAATAATTGTTGCTGTCCTTATTATAATAACAAAAGTTATAGCTACAGCGCTAACAACAAGTTCCGGAGGCAACGGCGGTATTATTGCTCCATCGCTTTTTACCGGAGCTTTTACCGGATTTTTCCTTGCTCACCTGATGAACTATCTAAATATTACGCAACTTAATCATTCTAACTTTATTGTTGTTGGTATGGCGGGAATTTTAAGCGGCGTTCTACATGCCCCTTTGACCGGTATATTTTTAATTGCTGAAATAACAGGCGGGTACACGCTTATTGTACCGTTAATGATAGTTACTGCATTATCTTATTTTATCTCACGGCACTTCCATTCTGAATCTATATATACCGCACCATTAGTTAAACGCGGAGTTCAATTCAGGTCTGAAAAAGAAAGATTTTTTGTAAGACAGATAAAAGTTAGAGACATAATAGAAAAAGACTTTATTCCAATTCATCCTGAAATGACTCTAAGGGAAATTGTTGATATAATTATTCACTCCAAACGTAATTTGTTCCCTGTATTGGATGATAATAAAAAACTAATAGGTATTATTACTCTTGATGATATACGTGAAGTTCTGCTTAACGTAGACTTGTATGATGTTATTCTTGCTTATGAAGTTATGAATAGCAACTTTCACTCAATTGATATAGAGGCAGACCTGGCATTTGCACTTGAAAAATTTGAGCAGAACAATGTATGGAACCTTGCTGTAACTGATAATGGCAAGTATCATGGATTTATTTCCAAATCAAATATCTTTAATAAGTATCTTTCTGCATGGGCCAGCCAAGAGGCAGAAGGGATATAATATTTCCCCCTAGGGGCAGCAACACAACCCCTAAACCATTTCGATACTTATAGAAACAAATTGACAAAGGAAAATTTTATCCTTATATTTGCTTCGATAAATATCGAATTGATTATTTGAAAATGGGAATAACAGAAAACATAGAGATAATGAAATCGCTGGCAGACGCATCCCGCCTGCAGGTGCTTAATTCATTAATGGATAAACCGCAGTACGTAGAAGAACTGGCACAAAGGATGAATCTTGCGGTTTCAACAGTTTCATTCCATTTGAAAAAAATGGAGAAAGCGGGCCTTGTTTACAAGACTAAAGAGCAGTATTACATTGTTTATCATATCCGTGAAGATATTTTTAATAAGACTTTAAAGGAGTTAACCTGCTTTGAGAACCTGGATAAATTTATCCAGGATGAACGAATGGAGAAGTACAGGCAGAAAGTTCTTAAAACATTTTTTAAAAAGGATAAGCTTATAAAGCTTCCCGTCCAGTGGAAGAAGAAAATGTTAGTACTTGATGAGTTTGTTAAGAAATTTAAACACGGAAAAAAATATACCGAAATAGAAGTTGACAATATTATTAAGCAGTCATACGGTGATTACTGCACAGTACGCCGCTTAATGATTGATGTAAAGATTATGCAGCGGGAAAATCAGATGTACTGGCTAAAGGACAACCAGGAATAATCTTTTGAACAGCTTTACATTTCTTCAAATAAATAATATAAGCCTGAGGTGTAAAATATTTTACCGCGGGAACAACACACAGCGAAGGACGGGAAATGATGCGGAATTATCAGTTAGGATTAAAAACAATTATTTGAATTTTATATTAGAATTCAGGAAAAATAAAATGGTTGATAAGGCAGAATTAAAGAAAAAGTATAAAGAAACACCCAGGCCGATGGGAATATATATTATAAAAAATTTAGCGAACGGTAAAATTTTTATAAGCAGGCACAAAAATATTAATGGCAGAATTAACAGGCATAAATTTGAACTCGGGCATGGCTTTGAAGGTATTGCTGAACTTCAGGAGGACTATAATAAGTTCGGCCCCGAAAGCTTTACATTCGAAATACTTGACCAACTTGAACCTAAAGACGATCCGTTATATGATTATTCGGAAGATTTAGAAGTTCTTGAAGAAATGTGGCTTGAAAAGCTTCAGCCGTATGGAGATAAAGGTTACAATATTAAAAAATAATTATGCATTTGTAAACTTACGCTTAGCAATGAAGCAATATAACAATGAAACAATTTGTTATGAACTACGTTAATTATCCGCCCTTAAATAAGGGCTGATTATTCTCTCTGCCTTTTCATAATCAGCGCTGTCAATCCAATTAATTTTTACGCCTTCTTTTTCCATTTTCCTGAACCAGGTGGCCTGTCTTTTGGCAAAATTATGTATAGCGCTGTTTAATTTCTGGTACATATCATTATAGTTAAGCTTATTCTGCAAATACAGTCCTATATATCTGTATTCAAGACCGAAAAAATTTAACTTCTCAAAAGAAACACCGTCGTCGATTAATTTTTTAACTTCCTCAATCATCCCGTTATTTAAACGGTATTTTAAACGTTCGGTAATTCTTTGTTTAATTATATCGCGGGACGGCAATACTCCGATAATCAAAGTATCAAATCCTGTCTCAGCTAT
>JARLHB010000008.1 GCA_031292465.1 Ignavibacteriaceae bacterium | reverse complement strand
TTAATATCATATTTTACAGAAATCTGATTTGCATCAACGCTCTCAACTACGCCGTTATCTTCGGCTACAATAACTGCCCTTGAGTCTGTGGCAATTTTCTTTTCAAGGCCGGTACCAACTATTGGCGCTTCAGGGCGCAATAAAGGAACTGCCTGGCGCTGCATGTTTGAGCCCATCAAAGCTCTGTTAGCATCATCATGTTCAAGGAATGGAATTAAAGCTGCTGCTGCACTTACTATTTGTGCAGGGGCTACATCCATATACTGGATATGATCAGGTGTTACTATTGGAAATTCACCCTTAAAACGGGATTTTACTCTTTCCTGAACAAATTTGGATTGTTCATTTATCGGAGCATTTGCCTGAGCTATTGTATATAAATCTTCCTGTTCTGCAGTCAAATATTCTACTGTATCGGTAACTCTTGTCTTTTCGACTTTCCTATAAGGAGTTTCAAGGAATCCATATCTGTTTACTCTTGCATAAATAGTTAAAGAAGAAATAAGACCGATATTCGGACCTTCAGGGGTTTCAATAGGGCATAAACGGCCATAGTGAGTATAGTGAACGTCACGTACTTCAAATCCGGCTCTTTCTCTTGTTAAACCGCCAGGCCCTAAAGCAGACATTCTTCTTTTGTGCGTCATTTCAGCTAATGGATTTGTTTGATCCATAAATTGAGATAGCTGGTTTGTTCCAAAGAATGCATTTATTACACTGCTTATTGTTCTTGCATTTACAAGATCCTGCGGTGTAAAGTTTTCGGTATCGCGCATGTTCATGCGTTCCTTTATGGTTCTTGCCATACGCGACATACCAACATTAAACTGCTGGGCTAATTGTTCGCCAACAGTTCTAATTCTTCTGTTGCCCAAATGATCTATATCATCAACACTTTCAATTCCATTACGGAGTTTTATGATATATTTCATAATAGCTATAATATCTTCAACTGTTAAAACAGTTACATTTTCTGGGATAGTAAGCTTTAATTTATCGTTCATTCTATGACGGCCTACATCGCCAAGGTCATATCTCTTATCATTAAAGAAGAGTTTATCAATTAAAGCCTGGGCTGTATCCAGATCCGGGGCCTCGCCGGAACGTAACTGGCGGTAAATTGAATATAAAGCTTCTTCTTTTGTGCTTGAAGTATCTTTGCGCAGAGTATTTACTATCAGATCTAAATCAGGTGATGTCATCGAACTGATAAATTTCAATTTTTCAACTTCTGCTTCTTTCAATCTTTCAATATCTTCTTCAGAAAGGATGCTGTCTTTTGTAAGGAAGATTTCACCGGTAGCCATATCAAAAACATCGCTGGCAATCGTTCTTCCTATAAAAGTTTCAATTTTAACTTTCTTTACAGTAACTTCTTCAATTAAATCAAAAAGGTTCAAAATTTCTTCATCTGAAGCAAAATCCAGGGCACGCAGCAATGTGGTTGCGGGGAATTTTTTTCTGCGATCAATATAAACATACATAACATAGTTAATATCAGTTGCAAATTCTACCCATGAGCCTCTCAATGGAATAATCCTGGCTGAATAAATAGGTGTGCCATTAGGATGAACAGTTTGTGCAAAAGCAACGCCCGGTGAACGGTGAAGTTGCGAAACAACCACACGTTCAGCGCCATTAATAACAAAAGTACCTTTTTCAGTCATGTAAGGTAAATTGCCGAGATATACTTCCTGCTCAACACTGTTTACAAACTCCTGTGTTTCAGGATCTTTTGTAGAGAGTCTGAGTTTTCCTTTAAGAGGTGCTGAATAAGTTAATCCTCTTTCAATACACTCCGGAACAGAAAAACGCGGCCTTTCAACGTAATACTCTAAAAAATCAAGCCGGTAGTTTTCCTTATTATCAAAAATCGGGAAATTTGCAGTAAATACTGCCTGAAGGCCCTTGTTTTCCCTTTTAGTTGGCGGAGTTTTTAGCTGCACAAATTCTTCAAAGGCAACGGTTTGTATATTCAATAAATCCGGTGCCTCAACAACAGAAGGAATTCTGCTAAAGGAAATTCTTTTATTATCCAATTTTAAACCTCCAATTAAATTTCATTTTCTTTGTTATCGATGCGTAAATCAACGTAACTAAAATATAAAAAGCGATAAGACGGAGTACTCCGCTTATCACTTTTTAAAAAATCTACAGTTCTTAGCTTTTTCTTATTTTATCTCTACAGTGGCGCCAGCTTCTTCAAACTCTTTTTTGAGTTTTTCAGCTTCATCTTTAGAAATTGCTTCTTTAACGGTCTTTGGAGCTCCATCTACTAAATCTTTAGCTTCTTTAAGTCCTAAACCTGTATGTGCTCTAACAACTTTAATAACGTTAATTTTCTTTTCGCCGGTAGCTTTAAGAATTACGTCAAATTCGGTCTTTTCTTCAACAGGTGCTGCTGCAGCAGCAGGTGCACCGGCAACAACTACAGGAGCTGATGCTGTTACTCCGAATTCTTCTTCTAAAGCTTTCTTTAATTCTGATGCTTCTACGAGGGATAAACCTTTTATTTTCTCAACTAATTCAGTGACTTTCTCTGACATTTTTTTCTCCTAGTATTTATATTTCTTAAATTTTTACTTACGCTGCTTGTTTTTTCGAAATCTCATCTATTACACTTACAAGATCTCTCATAACAGCATTTATAGCGCCCACAACTCCTGAAATAGGAGCATTAAGGCTGCCTAAAATACCTGCTACAATCTCTTTCTTTGAAGGAAGAGAAGCCAGAACATTAAGCTGGTCACCTGAATAAAATTGGTCTTCAATGTAGCAAGCTTTTAAAGCTAACTTTTGTTTGTCATCAAAATACTTTTTGATGATTTTAGCAGGAGCAACCGGATTGCTTGAAGCAAATGCATATCCTGTCATTCCAACTATTTGATCTGCTAATTTATCATATTTACCGGATTCATCTATTGCGCGTTTAAATAGAGTATTCTTTATCACTCTATATTTAACGCCTTCCTTGCGGAAGTCGTTTCTTATAGCGCTTATATCTAATACATTTATTCCGGTATAATCTGTAAGATAAACCGCAGATGATTCTTCAATCATTCCTTTAATTTCGGCAATGATTTCTGCTTTTTCGTTCTTATTCATTTTTCTCCCATAACAGATTATCTATAATCGAGTCGGTTAGAAGCATTTATATTGAGTGCGTAAACTTTTTATTTAATTATTGACGAATTGAACTTTCGTCCTTAGTAATCTTTAAACCCGGGCCCATTGTGCTGGACAGAAAAAGACTTTTAATATATAGTCCTTTTGCAGAAGCCGGTTTTAACTTAATGATAGTTGTTAAAAAAGCTCTTGTATTTTCAGCGAGCTTGTCGGCTTCAAAATTTAATTTGCCTAAAGAAGTATGCACAATTCCTGTCTTTGCGACGCGGAATTCAATTTTTCCGGCTTTAACTTCCTTAACTGCATTGGCAACATCCATTGTAACTGTACCGCTTTTAGGGTTCGGCATAAGGCCTTTAGGACCTAAAACTCTACCTAATTTCCCAAGTTCAGCCATAGTATCCGGGGCAGCAACAATTACATCGATATCTGACCAGCCGCTTTTAATTTTTTCAAGATATTCTTCAAATCCGGCATAATCAGCACCTGCATCAAGCGCTTCCTGAATTTTAGAGCCTTTGGCAATAACCAAAACTCTTACCTGTTTTCCGGTTCCGTGTGGAAGTGATACTGTTCCTCTTACCATTTGGTCTGCATGGCGGGGATCAACACCCAGCCTTATTGCACAGTCTAAAGTTTCTACAAACTTTACTTTTGACTGTTCCTTAAGAACTTTTATCGCTTCTTCAAGTGAATATTCTTTAGATTTATCTACGGCTTTACTAATTTCTTTATTTCTTTTAGACTTAAGCATTTCTCTGTTTCCTTTTAAGCTTTCGCTTGAAACTATTAATTAATCTTCTACGGTAATACCCATACTTCTTGCAGTTCCAGCAACCATACTCATCGCATGATCGATGTCAAAAGCATTAAGATCGGGCATTTTAAGCTGTGCAATATCTTTTACTTGTGCCTTGGAGACTTTAGCAACTTTATTTCTGTGTGGTTCTGCTGAGCCTTTTTCAACTTTTGCGGCCTTCAGAAGCAAAACTGCTGCCGGAGGTGTTTTTGTAATAAAGGTAAAAGATTTATCAGAATAAACCGTAATAACTACGGGAATAATTAAACCATCTTTATCTGCTGTTCTTGCATTGAACTGTTTGCAGAACTCCATGATATTAACGCCTTTTTGTCCTAATGCAGGACCAACCGGTGGCGATGGAGTAGCTTTGCCACCCGGAATTTGCAATTTAATATATCCAGTTATCTTTTTAGCCATATGACTTTCCTATAGGAATAAATACTTAATTATTTTTCTAACTCTGCCTGAACGAAATCAATTTCAACAGGAGTCTTTCTGCCAAAAATGGAAACCATAACCTTAATTTTCATCTTTTCTTCATTTACTTCCTGTATGGTTCCGGAGAAATTATTGAATGGGCCGTCGATAATTTTAACTATATCGCCGTTCCTGAATATTGTCTCCATCCTCTCGGTTGATTCGTCTTGTGTAATTCTACCAACAATTCTTTTTACTTCTTCAGGCTGTAAAGGATTAGGGCTGTTTTTAGTTCCTAAAAACCCCATAACAGAAGGAGTGTTAAGAATAAAATCTTTAACCTGGTTGTCCAAATCAGCTTGCACAAGTATGTAACCGGGAAAAAAGTTTTTTGTCTTACTTTTTTTCTTCCCGTCTTTTACTTCAAAAACCTTTTCCATTGGCACAAGAACATTCTCAACTTTAGCGTGCAATTTTTCATTATTGCCAAGTTCCGCATCAATTAAGTTTTTCACCTTATTCTCATGACCGGAAAAAGTTCTAACCACGTACCATTTTAATTCTGATTCGGGCATTTATTTAAAAAATTCCTTTGAATATTTGTGTTATTAACATATCTATAACATAAGTAAATGCGGCAAGCATTAAACAAGAAGCAATGACAACTGTAGTAGATTCTTTTAACTCTGCTACAGTTGGCCAGGTAACTTTTTTCATCTCCTTGACCACATCATCAAAAAAGGCAATTATTTTCTGTTTCATTATTTTCTCTTAAAAATTAAGAACGCACGTCAGGAGGGACTCGAACCCCCAACCTGCGGTTTTGGAGACCGCTGCTCTGCCAATTGAGCCACTGACGTAAATAAATTATTTTGTCTCTTTATGTAATGTATACTTCTTGTCCCAACGGCAGTATTTCTTAAATTCAGCGCGGTTAGGATGAAGTCTTTTGTTTTTAGTTGTTGTGTAATTTCTTCTCTTACACTCTGTGCATTCTAATGTTATTATTTCTCTCATAGTAATTTTCCATTATGTTCTGAAGATAACCCCGGTTTCACCGGGATAACCTCATCCTTTTCAGGACGATGTAAATACAATTTATTTCAATGTCTTTAGACTTTAACCGGCTGATAATCACGATTTCGAACAGGCATCAGCTTACTAACAATTCTAATTTCCTGAGAGCTGACGACCGGGATTGAACCGGTGACCTCATCCTTACCAAGGATGTGCTCTACCAACTGAGCTACGTCAGCAAAAGTCCGGTTTTGCTGAGCGGGAGACGGGACTCGAACCCGCGACCAACAGCTTGGAAGGCTGTGACTCTAGCCAACTGAGTTACTCCCGCATATTGGTTTAGTCTTTTAACTTTTTAAGTTAAACTTTCAATCTTCATTAAGAACTAAAACCAGATTAGTTTTGCGAACAACAGCCGCTTACTAACCTGATATAAACACTTCCACGCTTTTAAAATAAAAAAGTATTACTGACAAATACTCAATTCAATATTTTGGAAAGCACAAAAAAAAAAGGGAACTGAATCTTAACAACACTAATAATATTCCCTTATAAATACTCCACAAAAAATTAAAAGCTGTGGGCGGCGAGGGATTCGAACCCCCAAAGGCGTCAGCCAACGGATTTACAGTCCGCCCCGGCTCTCCAACTCCGGCGTCCGCCCGGATTTATAAACGAGCAACAAATATATTTTTATTCCAAGAAAAATGCAAATCAAAAATGATAGGTTTTTTAAAAAAAATGATAGTTTTGTGTCTATCAAGGTAAGATTTTCAAAAAATTGAGGCAATAATGTAACATAGTCTGACGTCATTTACAATATACCGGGCAAAATAATTCTGTTAATATGATATATTTTCCTTCAATTATAAAATTATACTGCACCATTTTCCGTTAACACTTTAACATTATTGTTCGAGGAAATTGATTTTATCCTGTAGTATCTGCATCCATAAAAATAAATATTTGTGCAGACTTACTATATTATTTTAATTATACCATCTTCATTTTTTATTTCTATCGCCACAAGTGCTTATAAATGTTACCGTTAGCTGATATAGGCCATACCTTTCCACTTTTATTTACTAATTATTTTGAGATGGGGCCTGCTAAAATAATATTTCTTAAATCTATCTATAGTTAATGATGCTTGCATATTAGTTTCAGTATTAGTTCCCGGGCTGCTACAAATTAACAGGATTTAAACTTAAAAATTATTATGGAATTATCAGTATTAATAATGCATCAGCTGCAATTTCCAATTATAGCGGCATTTCTAATTCACTTACCTGTTTTTAATGTTATTAAGAATTTGGGAAAATACTTTAGGGTCTTAAAATTTTCATTATTTTG
>JARLHB010000440.1 GCA_031292465.1 Ignavibacteriaceae bacterium | reverse complement strand
GTTAATCTCTTCATTGCCTGTAAATGGTCAGATAAAAAAGATGCAAAGTTTTGAAGTGTACAATCATTGATATTAGCCGCGTCAAGATCTCCCAGCGCCTCAATTAAGTATTTTTCATTATCCATTCTAAAGTTATATCCGCTTTCATCCCCAAAGGGAATAGGGGTTATCATAAGTACATTTCCATTATGCAAGTCATAATTGATAATTTTGAAATTCACATATCTTAGGACTTCTTTATGTCTCAATTAGTGTATCTCTTCATCCATTCTTTCCATCCCGGGTTACTAACTGGAAAATATTAACGTGTTATTTGGTTATTTTTAATGTTAAACTGAAAATATTTGCAACTATACTAATAAAAAAATAATATGATAATTTGTTAAATTATTGATTATTTTTGTTCCTGATTAAGCATTGTTATTGTAAAATAACGCTTAATAATAGATCTTAAATAATTGCCGGAATGTTCCTGTTAAAAAACACATCCGGCAGAATTAGTAGCAACTTAAAAATAAAAACAATAGCCGTTGGGCAGGGATAATGCAGTCCCTTTATTATGCGGCTTTATTGTGTCTTGTTAGAAGTTGCTTTTTATTTAATAATGCCCTCTTTATCGGGGCGTTGTAAATATAGTCATAAGACAATGTATTGTCAAGTATAGTAGTCAAATGAATATGGGCACCTGATATGAATATTGGTGAGAAAATAAAAATATTTGGTCTTGAAAATTTCGATACGCTATCTGAATTTGCAAAAGCCATGGAAATGAAGTTCCCAAGTTTGCATCAATATTTAGGACCTAATCCAAGGCGTGAACCTGGTGCAGGTGTCCTTAGAAAGTTAAAAGCACTTGGTTGCGATATAAACTGGCTTCTGGAAAATGATACCGGGACTGTTGTTCATAATAAGAAATCCTTTTCAATCTCAGATAAGGAGAGAATTAACAAACTTGAGCTTGAAAAACTGACACTAATAAAGGAAAACAGAAGACTTAGAAATACTATCAGCAATGAATTGGCTGTTCTTGTTAAAAAGATCAAAGAAAATGACGGACTTTAAAAAATCATTGTAAGTTGAGCCTTATTATATAATTAAGGGGAACAACGTGGTTCCTGTTTTTCTTTTCTATACCTTATCTTCTTTTAGAACTTACCCATTCAAAATAATTTTTTGCCAAAAAGAGCGATAATTTTATTTAATCTTGAGTATTTATTGCTATCGTTTGAGTTAAAGGCATATTTTATATTTACAACAGCAATGAATCCGTGAGAATTTATAACTGCCAGTAATATAAAATTAGTAGAGTTTCCTTATTTATTTTAATTAGAATTTTGTAAACTTTAAAGAAATTGAATCTGTCGTTTAACAAATTTGCTAATCACTTGCTGTTTGTATTTTCATTGGAATTAAATTGTTTTGAAATAATATGGAAGTGAACATACATAATCAGTAACGGCAAAGTTTATACATCAATTTTGAATTACTAATATTTTAATTTCAGGTAATAGTATTAACAAAATGTTAATAAGTTGGTAATTCTTGACAATAAAAAAATAATTTTATAATTTTCTTACACTTATTATGAATCTTCCGCAGGGGAAAATCCACAATAAGTTTTATCATTCTGAAAATGAAAGTGCTCTTTTTAATGGGAGGTCAGAAATGGGAAAACTAAAAGTCCATTCGTTTAATCTTAATATTTATCGACCTGGCAATAATTGCAAACCTAAGTTGTTAAAACGATTGAACTAATTTTACGTATAGATACAAAACAACTTGGTAAAATTGTTCAATAAGAAGATTAATAATATATTTATTCTAATATCATGCCTTTATGAATTGTTATTATCAAATTAGGAATTAATATTATCAAGTTAATGATGGAAGTAATATCTTTTTTCAGCTTTTATTGACGTTTACTCCAATATGAACAGATGGAGATGCTATGAAGCAGATAATTTATTATTTGTTTACATTCTTTAATATTTATTCGGTTAATAGTTACAGTGGTGAAAACAATCAGGTAAAAAATAAACCGCCCGGTTTCAATTTTTGGTATGACAGTTGGGTTCACTTGTTTGCTAATAGTACAAATATTTTTGCTGGCGTCGGTAATGCAGATAGAGGAGGCATTTATATATCTACGGATTATGGAAAAAGTTGGAGCGATAATGGGATAAACTGGAATGAAAGCAATCCGAATTTTGCCGAAAATATTAATTGCTTTGCAAAGATTGGTAGTAACCTTTTCGTTGGTACTAATTATGGCGTATTCCTTTCAAGTGATATTGGCAAAAGCTGGAATTCTTCCGATACTGGATTTTCGTATCAAGTAATGGATCTTGCTGTAGTGGGGACAGATATCTATGCTGGTACTACAGGCGAAGGAATATATCGATCAACTGACAACGGAGCAAGCTGGAATGCCGTTAATAATGGTTTAACAAATTTATCAATTTATGGTCTTACATCTATTGGAACAAACATCTTTGCAGGAACTACGGGGGGAGGTGTATATTATTCGACAGATAACGGCACTAACTGGAGCGCAACTAATTCCGGGCTTACAAATTATATGGTTAATGTTCTTACATCAAATGGTAACGATATTTATGCTGGAACCGATAATGGGATATTTTTTTCCACAAATAACGGGGTCAGTTGGAAAAATATCTCGTTGGGAACACCGGTTGATAGTATAGCAATCATTAATATTTCAGTGTTAGATTCAAATCTTTTTGTAGGTACAAATGGATTTGGTGTTTGGCGTTATCCGCTTTCACAACTGGAAACAGGAATCACAAATAACAATAGTAATATGCCTTTGGGTTTTTTCTTAAAACAAAATTATCCTAACCCTTTTAATCCAATTACAACAATTAGTTATCAGATACCAATAAGCAATTTTGTTAGTCTGGAAATATATGATGCTTTAGGAGAAAAGATAAATACTTTAGTAAGTGAGTACCAAAATAAAGGTATACATGAAGTAACTTATAATGCCGTTAACTTACCTAGTGGAATTTATTTTTACCGGCTCGTTTCAGGAAGTTTTATAACCACAAAGAAACTAATTCTAATCAAATAAGGGTGATTTGGATAGAAATAGTGGAAGGAGGTCATAAAATATTAAAGTTTATGTAATTACAGACGGCAATTGCAGTGCCGCCCATAGTATTAATTTTTGTCAGTATAGCAAATGCGCAATTAAATCGGATTGGAATAAACCTTCCTTTTGAAGGAAAGTTGCGTCTTTTTGTAACTGACAATTAAATAACAAAATTAATTTAATAAATAGCGGAATTTATTCTATGAAGAACATAATAATTATTTTATTTTTCTTTAATATTATCTACTTAGGCTGCAATAGAAAGGACAATCCGATTGCTTCAAAGACGGTAAGCCCAAGTGATACCGCCTGGGTTCAGGGGGATGGGTTGCAGGGATATAACGTATCGAGTTTGGAAGCAAGCGGCAACAATCTTTTAGCTGGTGCTTCTCATTTTCCGTTGCCGTACGTTTATATTTTCCTTTCAACTGATGCTGGCTTAACTTGGAAACAGGAAGTTTCATTTCAAGTGGATAATACAATCCCCAATACAAGTCTAATTTTTACTCCTTCTATAAGTTTTATTGACGATGGAACTGTCCTTTTAGCTGGGGCTTGGAGTCTTCCCAGAGGAGCTATATACCGATCAACAGATCATGGGATCAGTTGGTCAGAGGGCGGAATAAACTGGCCAGAAAATGATAGTGACTTGACAGAAAATATGAACTGCTTTTGTGTTGCGAATGGTAAAATATTCGCAGGTACTAGTCATGGAGTTTTTATATCAACGGATCATGGCACTAACTGGACGGCGTTTAATACGGGATTATATGATCAGGATACAAAGAGAGGATATGCCATCACTGGGATTACAAACTTTAATTCAAATATTTTTGTGTGTACTGCTGGATTCGGCATTTATCGTTCTGAAAATGATGGTAATAACTGGGATAAAGT
>JARLHB010000439.1 GCA_031292465.1 Ignavibacteriaceae bacterium | reverse complement strand
TTATTCAATTTCATATTTCTTAAGAAAACAAATTCCCGGCGTGGCACAATCCGGCTTATATTGAATAACCCCCAATATAACCTGTTTCTGTATCACCCCTTCCGGGGTTCTCATCATCTTCGTTTCTATATTACTACAAATATTTCACCTCTAACGAGGCGAAGACATACAATAAAATATTTTTGATATTGCCGGCTTTATAATATTTGTTGTACATATGCCTGGAATGCCTTCAATCCACAAGGATTCATTTGGAATAAACGCAATTACTTGTTTTAAATTCATTTATAATATTATTTATAGTTTTCATCACATATCTTTGTAAGTCTTTTTAATACAAGTTATTAAGCATAATACTTTCCTGTTTTCCACATATTTTGTTTGTTATACCGCTTGACAAAGCCCTATTTATTTATTATTTTTGAATCATAATTCATTTATCCTGGTAAAGGTATGAGAGTAAAAGAAGGAAATAAAGAAGCAGATATTCTGGATGCAGCCATAAAGGTTTTTGCAAAAAGCGGTTTTCATAATGCTAAGATTTACACCATTGCAGAAACTGCCGGTATTGCAACCGGAAGTGTTTACTTATATTTTAGAAACAAAGAAGCCGTACTCAATAAAATATTTGAGAATCTTTGGGGCCAGTTATACAAAGAAATTTCTGAGCTGAATCAAAGAAGCGACCTCAATGCTATAGATAAGATATATTATCTGATTGATTTATTTTTTGATATCTTCTTTGAAAAGCCGGAGTTAGCTATAGTCTTTGTAAACGAGCAGACTAACCTTTCCCATGCCAAGGATGATTTATGGATAAGGTATAATGAGTTGTTTATTGAAGACGGCGAAAAAATGCTGGCCGAAGGCATAAGCACCGGCGTAATTAATCCGAATATAAACGTACGGGCATTCAGATACTTCCTTCTCGGCGGATTAAGGTACATGCTTGATAACTGGGCAAAAGATCAGAAAGCCCTTTCTATTAATGTACTGCGCCAGAATGTAAAACTCATTATAAAAAAAGGAATTTTAGTTTAGATATATTTTTTAAACATATTATGAATAATGATTCAGTATTAAATGGGTACTTAAATGAAGCTAATAAATAAATCAAATTTTACGTTTATCGTACTGGTGCTTATTCTGCAGTTTACTGCACAAATACAGGCGCAATATCTTACGCTTGATGATGCGGTTAATACAGCATTAAAGAATAATCCCAAGATAAAGCAGTATACTGAAAGATCTGCTCAGAAAAAATATGCAGACATAGAAGCATGGGGCAATTTTCTTCCCAAAATAGATATTGTTGCCTCTTATACTCACCTTAATGATCCCCTTTTGTTGGATTTAAGTCCTATTAAGGATGTAATCGTCACCCTGCAGTCAAAAAATCAGGCTGAATTAACTAATATCTACAGCCTGCTTCAAACCGGGACTGCACTTACGACTCAGCAAAAAGCATATGTTGCACAACAGGCAGCCATTCAATTGAACTCCGCTATCCCCTCTTTTGAAGAAACATTCAAGGATCAGGATTATAAGACTGCAACTATAAAAGCAGTACAGCCTATATTTTTAGGCGGTAAGCTTTTAGCGGCCAAAAAATTTGCAAGCGATGAAGTTGAAGCTTCCGAAGTTGAAATAAAAAAGACAAAAGATGATGTTATTGAGGAAACCACTAATAACTTTTTAGCTGTTGTCCTGCTGCAGGATGTTGTTAAAACAAGGACAAATGTTTTAGCAGGAATGAAAAAGCATGAGGCTATGGCTGAAAAACTTTTACAGCAGGGGTTAATAGCTAATTATCACATGCTAAGGGCAAAAGTGGCCGTAGCAGATGCCGAAAGAAATCTTTTTGACGACAACAACAAACTTGAACTGGCAAAAGTAGCTTTAAGAAATTCTCTCGGAATATCCGAAGATGCAGACATTCAGATAAAGGACAGTCTTGTTTACAGTGATTACCTTGGTGAATTAAATACCTATGTTACAAAGGCTATGGATCAGCAGCCTATATTAAAGCTTATATCTCTAAAGAGAGATGCGGCTCATCAGAAATATAATGCAGAAAGATCCAAGTTACTTCCGCAGGCCGGCATCTTTGGTATGTATGAAATGTACCCTCAGTATTTATCCGTAGTCGAACCCAGATGGGCTGTAGGCGTTCAGGTAAGTTTAAATATATTTAACGGATTTCAGGACTACGCAAATCTTCAGAATGCAAGCCATCTTGAAGATGAAGTTAAATATCTTGAGGCCGATGCAGTACGCAATATAAGATTATTGATAAATAAAGATTACAAAGATGCTGCAAATTCTAAGAACAGATATTTAAAGACTGATGAAACTATAAAACTTGCAGAAGAAAACTTAAGATTGAATGAAAAAAGATTCGATACAGGTTTGGGAACATCTTTAGAAGTTATTGACGCGCAGCTTTCATTAGAAAAGAATCAGATTGAAAGCAAGCAGTCGTTATATGATTATTATAAAAGTCTTAATGCATTAAATGTAAATGCAGGCAACCCTGAAGAAATTTTAAATATTTGGAATAAAGTAGAAGGTAAATAATATGAAAATAAAGAGATCTTATATCATTTTGTCTATTCCGATTGTATTGGCAATTGTAGGAATATGTGTTTTAATTGCAAATTCATCTTCAACCAGTCAGGTAGTAATTGGCGGTATTGTTGAAGTAAGCGATGTTGATGTTGCATCAAAAATCCCCGGTAGGATTGATACTATATATGTTGCAGAAGGCGACCAGGTGCAAAAAGGCCAAATTCTTGCCAGGTTGGAAAGCAAGGAGATGGATGCAAAAGTTGAAGAAGCTAAAGGAATGATGGATGCGGCTAAATCAAAATTCGATATGGCAATGAACGGCGCACGCCCGGAAGAAAAAGAAGCAGTTAAGAACTTATACCTTCAGGCAAAACATCAGTATGAACTGGCTGATAAGACATGGAAAAGAATGTACAGCCTTTATAATGACAGCTTAATTTCTGCTCAGGAAAAGGATCAGGTGGAATTTCAATATAAAGCAGCCAATGAACAAATGGATGCTGCAAAAGCAAAATATGATATGGTTCTGAAAGGCGCACGTGCTGAAGAAAAAGAAGGCGCAAAATCTCTTTACTATCAGGCTCAAAACGGATATAAAGAAGCCCTGGCATACCAGGAAGAACTTTACCTGAAAAGCCCGATCAACGGCGAATTGCAGAAAAAGATTGTTGATGAAGGCGAAGTTATTTCCAATGGCTATCCCCTGTTTACTGTATTGGATTTGAACGATATGTGGGTAACAGTCCAGTTAAAAGAAACCCAAATGTCAGGAATAAGAAAAGGCAAAACTTATAATGGTAGAATACCCGCTCTTGGAAATAGAGTAGAAGAATTTGAAGTCACTTATATTTCTCCTATGGGTGATTTTTCTACATGGAAGCCCACTAAC
>JARLHB010000438.1 GCA_031292465.1 Ignavibacteriaceae bacterium | reverse complement strand
ATTAGTGGGTTCCCAAATCTATTTATAATAAAATGTCGTTTCTCTTCTGTATTTCTCAACATCTTGTCCATTTATGGATTTCTTTTGGACAGCATTGATAAGCTGCAGTATTTAATTATCATGGAGTAATAAAGAAGAGAACGAATAAATGATAAATAACGATTAGAACCTTCCGTCAATTTCAAGTCCGCATTTATAACACTTACCGTTATTTAGTTTATTAAAAATTACCGAATGCCAGTCCCTTTTTATGAGCGCCGTTTTACAGTTCGGGCAGTATGTTGTTTGCCCCTCACTATTATGTACGTTACCGATATAACAATATTTAATTCCCATTGAAAGAGCTGTTTCCCTTGCTGTACTTAATGTTTCTTCGGGCGTTACTATTTTATTTGTCATTTTAAAATCAGGATGAAAGGCAGTAAAATGCAAAGGAATATCGTCTCCAAGATTATTTAGTATCCAATTGCATTCTTGTTTTAGTTCTTCGGGCGAATCGTTCTCATCAGGGATAAGGAGGGTGGTGATTTCAAACCAGACATCAGTCTCTTTTTTTAACCAGACCAGGGTATCCAGAATATCATTTAAATGTGAAAAGGTAAGCTTGAAATAAAATTTTTCTGTAAAACCTTTCAAATCAACATTAGCAGCATCTATAAATTTATATACATCTTTGCGTGCATTTTTATCGATATATCCTGCAGTAACCATTACGGTTTTAATTCCTTCTTCTCTTGCAATCTTTGAAATATCTATTATGTATTCGCCGAAAATAGTGGGATCGTTGTATGTAAATGCTATTGAAGGGGCATTGTATTTTTTAGCGATGTTAACTACGTCTTCAGGTGAAGCATAAAATGAATTTGAATCATCCAGCTTTGCTTTACTTATTGACCAGTTCTGGCAGAATCTGCATCCGAGGTTGCACCCGGCAGTACCAAAACTTAATATTGAAGAGCCGGGATAAAAATGATTTAGAGGTTTTTTCTCAATAGGATCTATAGCAAATCCAGTAGGCCTGCCATATCCTATTGAATAGAGCTTGCCGTGATAATTTTGCCTGATAAAACAAAATCCAGGCTGCCCTTCGCCGATTTTACAGTAGCGGGGACATAGTGTGCAAAGAACTTTTCCGTTATCAACAGTTTCCCACCAGGATGCGATTCTTAACTTCTCGGCCTTCATAACACTTTCAGCTCATTATGTTATTCTTTTTCTTAATCCTGAACTTACTCTTAGCTTAACTAAAAGCCAATACAGGGAGTAAGTACAAGATCAGAATAAGAAATAATTACGCAATTATAAATACCAAATTTTATATAGCTTCAAACCTAAGCCAGTTTGCCCGGCTCTTTTCAGAATAAGGCGCACCTGCGGTGAATATTACAATATCACCTTCTTTTACAAGTCCGGCTTCAAGGATTAACTTTTTCGCTTTATCAATTGCAATGTGTTCTTTGTCGATATCATCCATAAAAATTGAGGTTACACCCCAGCGCAGGCAAAGATGATTCATTGTATCGATGCTGTTAGACACTGCAATTATTCTGGATGGTGATCTGAATTTTGCCAGGTTTCTGGCAGTCCTTCCTTTATATGTAAAAACAACTATTGCAGAGGCGTTTACCTGCCTGCTCATTGCAGAGATTGCCTTGCCTGTGGAATCAAAAAGATTTTCTTCAATATTGGAAGGGATGACAAATTCATTATCATGCAGAGGCTGTAAATAAAGTTCTGCCTTCCTTACGATATCATTCATCATTTTAACTGTTTGAATTGGGAATTTACCAATGGAAGTTTCGCCGCTAAGCATAACGGTATCCGTACCATCAAGCACTGCATTTGCAACATCTGAAGCTTCAGCACGCGTGGGAATCGGATTATAAATCATAGATTCAAGCATCTGCGTAGCTGTAATAACAAGCTTGCCGACAGCATTGCATTTCTTTATGATCATCTTTTGGATTATGGGAACTTCCTGCGGAGGCAATTCAACGCCAAGGTCTCCGCGTGCAACCATAATACCATCTGCTGCAGCTAATATCTCGTCAAAATTATCTATAGCTTCTTTCTTTTCAATCTTTGCAATAATAGGCCTAACCTGATTTTTCTTCTCAAGCCATTCACGCAGGTGTATTATATCTTTTGCCGATCTTACAAATGAAAGAGCTATATAATCAACTCTGTGTTTTAATGCGAATTCAATATCATTAAAATCCTTTTCGGTAACTGACGGCGTTGAGAGTTTCATCCCCGGAAGGTTCATGCCCTTTTTGGAGCGCAATGTTCCGCCCTCTTCAATCTTACAAACAACGGATCTGCTTTTCTTTTCAATAATCTTTAACCTGATTAATCCATCATCTATTAATATCGGATCATTTATTTCGGCATCTTTAGGCAATGGCTTGTATGATGTTGAAATCAATTCTTTAGTTCCGTTAACATCATCAATAGTAATTTCTATTGTATCACCGGAGTTAATTTTTATTTCTGGTTCTGATAATTCGCCGATTCTTATTTTAGGCCCCTGCAAGTCCATCAACACTGCCAGAGGTGTTTTGGCATCTAATGATGCTTTATTTATTTCACCGTAAAGTTCAGTGTAAAAGTCATAATTGCTGTGCGAAAAATTTAATCTTACTCCATCCATACCTGCTTGAATCAAATTGCTAATAATTTCGGCAGTATTTGTTGCAGGCCCAAGAGTGCAGAGAATCTTAGTTTTAGCAAAAGTATCTGGTAATCGTTGTCCCATGAAATTTGATTTGCTTTTGCCGAATATACTCATATTATTGTCTCCTTTTCTTTTTAACGTTTTTAGTATTTTCATTATTTACTTTACCAGCTTTAGATTTTGCGTAAAGATCTTTTATTTTTTTCTCAACCAAATCGAAAACGCTGTTTTCTTCATAAATACCGTTTGCATTGCGTTTGCCAACGCTTACTCCGGTAAGTATTTCGATCCCTTCTTCAACTCTTCTGATAGGATAAATATGAAATAAACCTTTTTTGACTGCGTCAATTAAATCTTCACGCAGCATTAATTCTTTAACATTCTGAATGGGAATAATTACGCCCTGTTTCTTTGTAAGGCCTCTTGATTTGCATACATCAAAAAAGCCCTCTATCTTTTCATTTACACCGCCTATCGGCTGTACATCGCCTTTCTGATTGAGCGAACCGGTAACTGCAATTGATTGTTTTATAGGAAGGCCCGCCAGGGTAGACAGCAAGGCAAAGATTTCTGCACATGATGCGCTGTCGCCGTCAACAGTTCCGTAGGACTGCTCAAAAACAAGATTGGCATTAAAAGACAGCGGTAAATTCTGGCCAAATGTTTCCCTGAAATACCCGGAAATAATTAGTACTCCTTTATTATAATGCCTGCCGCTCATACCAGCTTCGCGCTCAACGTTGATAATAGTACCGCTGCCGAGCGATACTGTAGAGGTAATTCTTGTAGGCCGGCCGAATGAATAAAAATCAGCGTCGTAAACAGCAAGGCCGTTTATTTGTCCGACCCGTTCACCATCGGTATCTATTAAAATCATTCCATCTTCAATTGTATCGTTTATTTTAGACTCAAGCAGCCCGTGTCGTTCCTTTATAAAGTTATAAGCCTTTTTTACATGGGCGGCATCAACTATTTTATAGCCGTCATCTAAAGTCCAGAAATTAGCTTCTCTTGCAATATCAGCTATCTGAGAAAATCTTGCTGTTAATTTTTCTTTATGCCCGGCGAACTTAGCGCCTATTTCAATCAGGTAAGCAATAGCGCCTTTATCAAATTCCAGCAGATTTTCTTCTTTAATTAATTTCTTTATTACCCGTGCATATTGAATGAGAACTTCATTGCTTCTTTTGATTTCATAATCAAAATCGGCTTTAACTTTAAATATTTTTTTAAAATCATCTTCATAAGCTGCGAGCAATGAATAAATGCTGTCATTCCCGATAAGAATTACTTTTGTTTCAATATCAACCGGGTCAGGTTTCAGGCTCGAAGGGGAAAGCTGAAATAAATTATGGGAATCTTGTATTTCCAATTTACGGTATGTTAATACGCGTTTTAATGTCCTCCATACACCGGGTTCTTCAAAAAGGTGTTTTACATTTAGAACTAAGTAACCGCCATTTGCTCTGAGAAGAGAGCCGGATTTTATTTTTGTAAAGTCACTGAACCAGCCGCCTTTTCCGTCATAAACTTTTTCTATTGTTCCGAATAAGTTTACAAATGTCGGCGAGGTTTCTATAATAACAGGACAGGATGTTGTATTGCTGTTATCCAAAACTATGTTTACTTCATATTCCTTAAAGTAATCAATATGAAAACCATCCGGGGTTATATCACCGTCAGTCTTTAGTTCTTTAAAAATCTGGATATTGTTAAGAATATTTTCTTCAAGGCCGTCGATATATTCCAGTACATTATCTCCGGAATATTTATCCCTTAAAACTTCTAAAGATCCTTTAATTACTATTTCAGCGGTTTCTTTCTCTAATTTCGTAAGCTTGGTCCGGAATTCCTCGCTTATTTTTAATCCTTTTTTAAATATAGTGTGCAGGTCCTGCTGATATGAGTTATATTTTTTTAAAATTTCTTTTGCATTATCTTCTGAAAGTTTTCCCTGTTTTATATACTCGTCAAGCTGGTAAATGGGTACAGGCTTATTGTCTACGATAGGAAAAACATCGGGGCGGGCGGTTTCATCAACTTTAATTTGGCCAAGAGAAAAATTTTCCTGCTTTAATTTTTCCTCAAAGGAATTCATAAGTTCCTGTTCTCTTTCATTGTAAAGAGAAATAATTTTTTTACGCCTGTCAATAAACAATTCACTTTCAAGCGTTTGAGGTATCCTTTTCTTTAATATGTCTATAGTCGAAGAAAGGTCCTGCTTAAAAACCTTTGCTCTCCCAATAGGGAAGGTGAGAAGTGTGGGCCTGTCACTATCTTTAAAATTATTTACAAAAGCATAATCATGAAGCGGCGGGCACTCAGTATTAATCGTTTCAAGCATCTTTTTTACAGTTGTTGCTTTTCCTGTGCCCGAAAGGCCTGCTATAAATATGTTGTATCCGGGGCTTCTTAAATCAACACCAATTTTTAGTGCTTTTAACGCCCGTTCCTGTCCAAGTATTCCCTCAATAGGTTCCAGGTCAGTGGTCGAGTCAAATGAAAATATATCCGGAGAACACCTCCAGCGCAGATCTTCCGGTTTTAACTCTGTAGGTTTGGATTGTTTGGGATACGTCATTTTTTGCCTGATTTAAGTTACTAAAAATAAGATTAACAACTGGAAAATTTTCCACTAATTTTGCAGTTAAAATCTAAACATTATAAATGTGAAATTCAAAAAAACGGGTTCTTGATTTTTAGGCTGAAATAATTAAATAGAGAAATTAATACTATCTGTCTCACAAAATGTTAAATTTGTATCGCTGATATTTTGAAACAATTTTGAAAATAGAAAATGCTTAATATAAAAAAGGTTAGGGAACAATTTCCTTATCTTAAACACGGGAAAATTTATTTTAATCACGCATCAACAGGACCGCTTTGCACACCGGTGCTTGAGAGTATTCGAAAAGTGCTCTATGAAAAAAGCGAGACAAATATTGATGAATACTTAGGGCTGCAGGCTGTTATAAATGAGACTAAAACTGATCTTGCTTCTTTAATCAATACATCCCCGGACCGCATAGCATTTGTCGATAATACAACAAACGGCATAAATATTTTGGCTGCCGGCTTACAGTTAAAACATGGTGATCATGTACTGCTTAATGATCTTGAATTCCCGGCAAACGTTTATCCTTTTTTAAATCTCCAGAGAAAAGGGATTGTGATCGATTTTGTTAAATCGCACGATGGTATTGTTTCAGCAGAAGATATTATTCAAAACATTGTTCCTGAAACAAAATTAGTTTCAATCAGCCAGGTTCAGTTCTTAACCGGTTATAGAGTTAATCTTGGAAAGATAGGAAAAGTTTGCAGGGAAAAGGATATATTCTTTTCCGTCGATGCAATTCAGGGGCTTGGCGCGGTGCAACTGGATGTTGTTAAAGATAACATAGATTTTGTTTCTGCGGGCAGCCAAAAATGGCTTTTAGGGCTGCAAGGGCTCGGATTTATTTATATTTCTGAAAAATTACAGGAAAATATTGATCAGGATTGTATTGGCTGGCTTTCTGTGGAAGATGCATGGAATTTTCTTCATTATGATTTGAAATTAAAAAAAACCGCCGACAGATATCAGGGCGGGACGCTTAACTCAATTGGAATTTATGCTCTGAATGCCTCTCTAAAATTATTTAAGCAATTCAACTTCAGTGAAATAGAGAATCAAATAATAAACAATTCGATGTATTTTATTGAAAACCTGGGTAAAACAAGATTCAAACCAATTATACAGGACGTGGACCCAAATAACATTGCCGGAATTATCAGTTTCAAAGATCCCGATTGGAAAAATATTTATGACTCATTAGCAAAGGGAAATATTGATTGTTCGGTAAGGCTCGGGTATGTAAGAATGTCACCTCATTTTTATAATACAAAAGAGGAAATTGATAAAGTAATTGATGTTTTAAAGCAGATAGATTAAATTATTTTTTCTACACAATCCTTTCTTAAGATATGAGCTCAATTATTGGATATTTATCAATCCTTTTTGGCTCTTTAATGCAAGAGATTTGCTGTCAACAGCTCTGGATGTTGCAAGTAAACCGTTCAGGTGATCTACTTCATGCTGAATTAATTCCGACATGCTGCCTTCAAAGGACAAGGACTGATTTTCCCAATTTATATCCTTAAAAGAAACATGGCACTTTTTATGCCTTTTAACCCTTACTATGATGTCAGGAAAGCTCATGCAATCATCCCAAAGTTCAAACATATCGGCGCTGAGTATATCTAAAATGGGATTTATTAATACAATAGGCTCTTCAACATTCATATATATAAGTCTTTTCATATAGCCTATTTGTGGAGCTGCAATTGCCCTGCCGGTATTAGTCTTTTGCCTGAAATCCATTAAAGTGTCGTGCAAATCTTCAATAATTTTCTTTACGTCTTCCAGGTCTTCTTTTTTTACCTTCTGGCATACTTCATATAATTTGGGGTTCCCGAGTAAGAGGATTTCTTTTACAGCCATTGTGTTCCAGGTGTTAATTAGAATAAAAAATAATTAAGTTAGATTAAAATCTAATGAAATTTAATTAAATATTTCTAAATTATAATATCGGATTTATTAAAAAGTTTGCGGATAGTAAATTATTCAAGTCAATTTAAGGAAAATTATATGCAAAACAGAAATTTGAAAAAAGTTTTTTCTTTTTTATGTCTTTTCCTTCTTATTAGCAGCTCCATAATAGTTGCCCAGCAAAGTAAGAAAAACATGCAGAGCAAAAAAACACCACAAGCAAATGATAAAGCTATCCCTGCATGGAACAAGGATGTAAGGGTGAGCCCGAAAGCCTCCGTTTCGCAAACAATAGGAATTTCCGATATAGTTATTTCT